>JBAURA010000429.1:0-1669 GCA_049580985.1 Chloroflexia bacterium | reverse complement strand
GAATAGGGCCGCGTCGCGGCCCTATTCCCTTTACTAAAACTATCCCACTATGCCAGGGGTTACTCGTTGCCGTCTATGTTCCCCTGGATTGGCAGATCCCCGGCTTCGCCTCCATACTGGCCGGGTCCGGCCAGCGCATCTTCCCCAGGCTGGCCACCTTTGATTAGCCCGGAGGCTGGATCGGCGTCGTTGCTCTCCATCTGAATTGTCAGGTCGATGCCAGTGCCGGTGTTGCCGAATTCTCCGAACTGCACACCTTCGCCCGTGCCCTTATCACCCTCGGTGCCGCCCGCATACTTGCCTGCCTGTGCCTCGTTTCCATCAGAACCGCCATAATCTTCCATCTCAGGAATACCGTCGTTGGCGTTGTTGTTCATACTCGTATCCTCCTTAGATAGCGTATTCTCACGCATACCAGTATGCACGAGCAAGCGACGTGCCACGCTGCCGGTCACTCGTCACTCGTCACTCGTCACTTGTCACTTGTCACTCGTCACTTGTACCGCCGCGCGTACTCCTGCACACCTAGCAACCCCAGCAGCACTTCGTTGGGCGTGCTTTTGTGCTCCGGGTGGTATTCAAGCCTGTTCCGCTCGAAATATTGCACGAGATAGGTCTTCCCATCCGTCGCGCTCCGCTCCTCGAACGCCTCGCTGAGAGGGTAGCCGAACACAGGCAAACCGCCATTCCCCTCCCAGTACGCGCGTAGAGGCGCTGCCAGCGTGTGCCCCGTTTCAGGGAAGTACCTAATAGAGCTATCTGAGGGCTTAGGCATGCGCCCGAACGGCTTCTCGCCCAGGGCCGCGCGCGCATCCGCCATGTCGGCCCCCAGCCTACCCGCCAGTACCTCGTACTGCGTGCCCCTGTTTTCGGTGTGCCATTCGAAGCGCGCTCTTTCGGTGTACAGCACCGTGCGCCCCTCTTCCACCAGCTCGGGGCTGATAGGGAAGCCGAACTGCGCCAGCATGCCGTTGCTCTCCCAGTAGTGCAAGAATACGCCGCGTAGGCACTGCCCGGTCTCTGTGAAACACCTCGACGTGCCCGCCAGGGGTTGCGCGGGCCTGGGCTGCGGCGCGAAGACGCTCATCTCGCTGTGGAGATCGTTCTCCACCAGCAATTCCGGTGGGCCGCCGGAGGCAGGCACGCCCCAGAACCCCGTTGGACTGATGAAGTAGACCCGGCTCCCGTCAGGCGGCCATTGCGGGTAGGGCAAATCCTCCTGCACCGCCGACATAAGGGTGGGCGCCCCACCCGACGCGGGCACGACCCACAGGTCCCATATCCCGCCGTGCAGGGTGGGTGCTGCCAACCCGGCTTTGCCCCCACCGCCTCCACCGGACACTCCTACGCTGGCGAACACGACCCTCGTTCCATCAGGCGACCAGGCGGGCGCGCTCAACCCGTCCATCTGCCCCGACCCGACCAGCGTGCGCTCCCCGCTGCCATCCAGGTTCGACATTACCAGGCTCTGCTCCAGGTCCCCATCCGAGGTCGTGGTATCGCGTACAAACACCACGCGCCCATCCACGCCTGAGATCGCGGGCATGGAGGTGTCCGCCTGCAACAGCGTTAGCTTGCCTGTAGTGGCATCTACGCGGTGCAGGTCCCACGTCTCGCCCAACTCTACGCCGCCCGCTACCAGCGTGCGCGCCCGGCACACAAGCAGCGT
>JBAURA010000428.1:0-8844 GCA_049580985.1 Chloroflexia bacterium | reverse complement strand
CAAAAGCCAGGTTCGATTCCTATCCACCGCCTTCCGGCTGGCTGCTTAATCGCCGAATTTATCTTATATCAACATATCAACACGTCTTCATTCCAACTTGCTAAAGTTGTTGCAACACTACCCGATTACCTCCCACAACTCGTCTGTAAGCAGTGGCTTTGCCATGCCACAGTTTACCCCATCTGCTAGGTTTTGTTAGCAGTTCTTAGTGCTCACAAGATTGAGGTGAGCATGAGCAGGAAAGGAGACTGCTACGACAATGCCATGATGGAGAGTTTCTTCTCCACACTGAAGAGCGAGTGCGCCACTGACATCTACGCCACACGATCGGAAGCTCGCCAGTCGATCTTCGAGTATATAGAGGTGTGGTACAATCGGCAGAGGCGTCACTCGGCTCTCGACTACGTCAGTCCCGAGGCCTTCGAGAAGACCCATTTCGACGCAATGCGCGAGTCATTCAAATCGGGGTAAGCCCACACCATTGGATGAGCAGATTCGGCTACTCGAACGCCTTCAGCGAGCGGCAACATGAGAGTCTGCGCAAGTAGGGCACCCTTGCTATCCACTCTGTTCTATCGCCTTTCTCCAGCAACCTGATTACACAGAGCCTCGATTTCCGAAAGATGAGATTGTTCGTGGTACGCTAGCTCGGCTGCTTGGCGCAGAATGGTCAGTTGTCCGAATTCTGGATGCCGGCCAGGACGCCATAAATCCTTAAGGGGCAAGGACTCCAGGCGGGCGATACACTTCATCCGCTTGTCGCGGAATTCAGCCAGCATCGAGTATACGGAGGCGGGATGGCGTCCTGGCTCGTTGGCGAATTCATTAAAAGCCAGCGCTCTCAATTCAGGGTTGTCGTGTTCCAACATCAAGTTAATACGCGTGTCCAAGATTTGCTGGGTGTCGTAAATGTGGGCGATGTGGTCACGAATCGACCAATCACTGCCTTCTACGGCTTGGTTCAACTGTTCTTCGGACAGGCCATGAACTAGCCTCTCCAATTCGTCAGTGTTATGAGCCAGTAACAACAGCACTTTCATTGGGTCGATTGGTTCGCTATTGTCTCCATTGAAAAAGGCCACGAACTTGCGGAAGCGGCCCGGCCAGGACCTACAGCCGGGACAACGGTCTGGCGGTGAGCCGAGAACGGCGTGACCGCAGGAGCGGCACACAAACACGTCGGGAGCTTCCTCGATAAGTAAGTCAGCTGGACGCTGTTCGGCCAGCACTCGCCAGCCGATCTCCAGGGCGACAATCAATTCGGGGGCCAAGGTATCCCGTTTTAGATCTTGGAGGCTGGCCTCGAATTCTGGTTGCATCAAAGCGACCGTCACCTGCGGCCGATAGCGCCAGCCAGACCGTCGTACCTTGGCGTAAATCGCTGCCTCGACCAGCTTGTTGAGGTTCATCTGACCCTCGGAGGCCAATCGCTCTGCCAGTGCAACGAGGCGGCCTAGCTCGCTTGTCCTGTCAGTTTGTTGACGCAGCATTTCAACGCCTCCGTTACGACAAAGAGGGGGAAACTCCACTCGCCCCGCTCCTCGAGGAGCGGGGCGAACAGCAAGACGACGAGGAGGTGTTCGCATTTACCCCGGCCTGAGCCGCCGAACTAGCCGATGAACTACACCAATACCGCGCTAAATGCGTTGTTGTTCATGGTTTTGTCCCCACGATAACCGCGTGCTCGAAGGGTAGATCGCTATAAACCTTCACATCTGTGAGGCCGGCCTTCTTGAACCAACTAGCGTACTCGCTCGCTGGATACGCCATCCCCGCACCTGTTGCGTTGCACAAGAAATAGAGCGAGATCCGAGCGCCATAGAGCTCCCCTCGCTCATCATTTCTGCACGTAAAGTCGAACGCAAAGAGCTTTCCACCCGTGGGAAGGGCCTCGTAGGACTTGCGAATGAGTTTCTCTGCATCTGTAGCGGAGAGCTCTTCGAGAATGTGGGAGATAATGATGCCGTCTGGCCCCGAAGGAAAAGGATCCTCGAACATGTTGCCAGGAATGGTGTTGATGCTCCCCTGCTTACCGTTCTTCGCGATCGTCTCTTGCGCGAGCTTGCAAGCGGAAGGGCGATCAAAGACGGAGATGCGCAGGTGGGGATATTTGTCGTGAATGAGCGAGGCAACCACCGCATTCCCGCCGCCCATGTCGAGGAGATGCTTCACTTGCTTGAGTTCGTCGATTTCATCGAGGCCTCGATGCGAGTGCTCCCAGATCGCCTCCATCACTTCGTAGAGCACGAGCTCCATCTCGGGGTTTGGAGACATCCCAGGGAAGGGATTGCCGTAGAGCCCTCCTCCCTCGTACTCCTTGACCCCGACGTTCGTTTCCCGTTTGAGCGCTTCCAGCAAATGGTAGAAGCCCCTGTACTGGAGAAATTGGGCGGATCGCACGAATGGAATGGCACACTTTGGTTTGCCGGGAATCAAAATCTTTTCAGAGACGTAGCTGTTGTAGTAATGATCACCATTCTTAACCACCAGTTCGATACTAGAGCACATGAGCAACAACAATCGGGTGGAATGAGCCGGCAATCCAAGTTGATGCGACAGTTCGTCAGCTGTCATCCCTGGCTGCTTGGATAGTTTGGTGAACAAATCGAGTTCGCAAGCCGCGAAGAGTGTCTGAAACATCGCGAAGCCGAACACGATGGGCTGGAGCTTTGCGTATTCAGGGCCTTCCCACGTCACGTCTGCATTCGTGTTCGAGGCGTACTCTCCGCTGATGATGTCCTGCTCGTCCTGCACAAGTGTGCTGTTAACCATAACACCCTCCTTCATGACCTAAGATAATGTCACCTAAGAGAGCTATCCAAGGTTCTTGGGCTCTAGGTGCTCGTCAATTATAGAAGTACGCCCGCAGCAACACTTCTCTCATCTTGCTTTTTTCCATCGGGGCAGCGAGCGTCACATGCCGAAAGATTCGTGAAGAACACAGAGGCTGGTCATCCACAACAATAGCATATCAGCGCGCAAGCGATCGCCCATTTCCATCGACGGAATCGAGTCGAGCAGCGAAGCGACCCTCGCACGATTATAGATCCCGGGCCCATCGATGGTATCACTGCGCAGTATGTCCTGAAGGAAGGTGTACAAGCTGCCATTCTCTTGGATTGTGGCGGGTGGCGCATTGAAGGGATACTTCTGCCGTTTATACACTGTCTCCGTCACCATCGGACGCGCGGCCTCGCGCAGTACATACTTCTCCGTCATGCCGTTGATCTTCATCGCAACGGGCATGCGCGCTACCAACTCGGCCACATGATGATCCAGGAACGGGAGTCGCCCCTCCACCGAGTGCGCCATCTCCATCCTGTCGCCGACGTTGCACAGGATATAGTTAGGCAGCATGGTCTTTCCCCAGAGGTAGAGTGACTGGTTTACTGGGTCACGGCCCGTTAGTTGCCGTTCGACGTCCAGACAGTTCAGCATGACTCGGTAGGTGTCGCGTCCGGCGTATGTCGCGAGGAAGTCGTCGTCGAACACGCGCAGAAATTCGGCGCCCATTTGAGTCCAGCTCTCCAAGTGTGATGGAACGAACCCCAGCATGCGTTGCACGCTGTCCAGCGGTGTCGAACCTTGCGGCAACAGCGTACCGGCCGAGACCTGGTTTTTGGCTTCCAGCTCGGCGAGCAACAGCCCCTTGCCCTGTGGGTCGTGGCCGTTGCTTCCGTACAGCACGAGATCGCGTCGGTAGTGCGGATAGCCGGCGAGGATCTCGTCGCTCCCTTCCCCTGTCAACACCACCTTGATGCCGGAATCACGCACGGTACGGCTAAGAAGGTATTTAGCGACCCCGTGCGCATTGCCGAACGGTCGCTCAGCGTGATATACCGCATCGGCGAAGTGCTCCGCCAGGTCAGCAGAGCGAACATCAATGCGGAAGAATTCTGCCCCCGAGCACCTGGCCTGCTCCTGGGCGATGTGACATTCGTCGTAATCAGCGTGGTCGAAGGAGAGGGTGTATGCCTGGAGCGGTCGGGATGAGAGACGTGCCGCGAATCCGAGGATGGCGGACGAGTCGATTCCCCCGCTCAGATAGCACGCGACCGGCACGTCCGCGCGCAGGCGAAGCCGAACTGCTTCCTTGAATGAGTGCGTGAATCGCTCGATCCACTCGTGCGGGTCCAGGTTCGGCGTTATGTCGTCCGCAAGGGGGTAGTTCCAGTCCCAGTATGGGATGACGCGAACCTGCTCGCCGTCGGTCAACAGGTAGCTCCCCGGCGGGAGTTGGTAGATGCCCGCGAAGAGCGTGCGATCGGGAGGGTGCGACATGAAGTGGATGTCGTACAGCATGTCGCGGTCCCAGCGGAGAGGGACACCAAGCTCGCCAAACGCCTTGACTTCCGACGCGAGATGGAAGGTTCCCTCGTGAACTGTGTAGTAGAGCGGCTTGATGCCAAAGCGGTCACGCGCCGCGAACAACTGGCCATCACGCTCGTCCCAGATCGCGAACGCGAACTCCCCACGCAGCGAGTGAACTGAGTGTGCACCGCGATCTTCGTAGAGGTGGAGTGCGATCTCGCTATCCGATCGTGTACGAAATGTGTGGTTCTCCCGCTCCAACTCCGCACGGATCCGCTCGAAATCATAGAACTCGCCGTTGGCGATGATGCGGAGCAAGCCGTCCTCGTTCGGGATAGGTTGATCGCCGGTCTCGAGGTCGATGATGCTCAGTCGCGCGTGGCCGAGGCCAGCACGCCGATTGGGCGCGACCCACACGTGCTGTGCGTCCGGACCGCGATGGCGCAATCGTCGTATCGCGCGATCGATCGCTCCTGCGGAAACGAGCCCGCGCTTCGAGACGCTCGCAACTATTCCGCACATCGGAGTTCTCCTGTTCTTGAGACGATACGCCGCAGGCCTATGGCTGCATCGAATAGGCTCAGCGTGATCGAAGCTCCTCGCCTGTCGCTAAGTTCGACAATCCAGGATACTCTAGCCTGAACCCGAGCGCTGCCTCGTGTACTGCGGCCTGAAGTCTGCCAGACACAGCATGCTCAAATCGCTGCAAATACGTAGCCAGCCAGCCAGCGTCCTTCTTTAGAAAAGGAAAATCGGTGGGAACCATTGAGCGGATGGCTAACAATGGCACGGGGCTGCGCAGTAGAAGGCGGATGCGCATTCAAAACGGCCGCAATCAGCTTGCCTCCCCCACTTCCACTACTGTTTCGTCCCAACTTCGTCAACCAACGATGTATCATCGTCGTCGCCTCTCATGGTAGGGCGATTACAACCCTATCACCTGGCTAAGGTCTACTCCTCGATCCCCACTTTCCGCCGCATCTTTGCATCCAGCCAGCCCAACTGTTGCAGTAGCTGGAGGGTGTGGACGCCGTCGTCGTCGTGCTCGACAATCTTGCCGTCCTTTATGCGGACGATTTCGGTCCCAGAGACCTTGACCTTCTTGCCCGTCGCCTTGCGGCCGAACAACGTTCCCGTGTGCGTGCCCGTCATGGACCAGCGCAGTATGACCGTGTCGCCCTCGGCGATAATCGACTCCACCTTGAATTTCTTGTCCGGGAAGGCCTGTTTCCCAAGCATGATCTCGGTTTGCACGCGCTGTGGGACGGGCATCCTACGCTCGTGTTCTTCGAAGCCATGTAGGTTGGCTACATCCCTGATATTTGGGGCGATCAACTCCTCCACAACCTTAGTGTCCCCAGTGTTGAACGCTTCCAGCATGCGGCGGACGATCTTCTTGTTGTTCTCCAGTTTGTCATCAGCCATGGGATATCCTCCTTGAACTACACAGTTTAGCATACATCAGCGTAGACAGCATCGGGCGCGGCACTTTCAACGCTATACCTGTGCCGCAAGCGGGCAGACAGTGCAGGATCAGTGCCAGTCTTTGCCTGGCAACTGATCTGTGCACGATGGTTGCCGGCTCCAGTTCCAAAAACCATTCTCGGTACTTCATCACGATAACACACACTTCTTCCAACGTCGGATTATGGCCTGGATGTACTGTCAGCCAAAACAGCTCTTGGTCTAGAGAGGGTTGGGTATATGGACAAACAGGCCCGTCTCGACCTAATTCGACATGTGAATGGCAGAGATACGTGTGCGCCCAATCGATTATCGCCGTCACCTGAGTTTCATAGACCTTGATGTAGCTGGGTAGTAAGTCTCGTTCCACGTGATGTGGCTCCAGCAGATAGAGCGTCGGATCTGTCGATGAGACACGCATCTTCAAGCTCCTTCTGCAGCGACCGGTAGGTAGTAGAAGGCGGATGCGCATTCAAAACGGCCGCAATCAGCTTGCCTCCCCCACTTCCACTACTGTTTCGTCCCAACTTCGTCAACCAACGATGTATCATCGTCGTCGCCTCTCATGGTAGAGCGATTACAACCCTATCACCTGGCTAAGGTCTACTCCTCGATCCCCACTTTCCGCAGCATCTCTGCATCCAGCCAGCCCAACTGTTGCAGCAGCAAGAGTACGTGGACGCCGTCGTCGTCGTGCCCGACAATCTTGCCGTCCTGTATGCGGACCATATCATACCCTTTGACCTTGACCTTCTTGCCCGTCGCCTTGCGGCCGAACAACGTTCCCGTGTGCGTGCCCGTAAATGACCAGCGCAGTAAGACCGTGTCGCCCTCGGCGATAATCGACTCCACCTTGAATTCCTTGTCCGGGAAGGACTCTTTCGAAAGCGCGACCTCGGTTTGCACGCGCTCTGGGACGGGCATCGTACGCTCGTGTTCTTCGTAGCCATGTAGCGTGGCTACATCCGCGATATTTGGGGCGATCAACTCCTCCACAACCTTAGTGTCCCCAGTGTTGAACGCTTCCAGCATGCGGCGGACGATGGCCTTGTTCTTCTCCAGCCTGTCTCTCTCTGCCGCTAATGGATCTGACATGGGATTTCCTCCTTGAACTAGATAGGCTATCGAACGTCAACGCGGGAGGCGGGAGATGGCGGCATCGCGCTCTGTGCGCCACGACTGTACAGGAACTGGGTCGATCAAGGCTGGCCTTTCCCGTGACAACGGAGCCACCCACGATACCGCACATAGGCGCTCCAAGTCTATACGTACCACCTCTCTGCGATCCAGCGGTCGCCTGTATACTCAGATTATATTGCGGCGATAGCACGGCATCTTCTCTCACCTTGCTCATTTCCGTAGGTTGTCACCGTAACATACCTTCCAGGTTCACCGTGACCCCCAACTACCGCGTTTGATTATGGAGCCAACCAATACCAGTTGGCGTGTACCGGCTTGATTTTGCATACTTCGCCACCGTGTGCTACAAATATGCGCCTGTATGTGGCAGTTACAACTGGGGGTTGTGGATTCTAGCGCGCAATCTAAGAGAAGCCGCCTCGTCGTAACTGTGCTACCATGAGAAGTGAGCTATTGGGCCCCTGTCAGTGGAGATATGTGGGGCTAAATTGTGCTACATCGATAGTCGGCATGGCGGCCCCAAATGTCCCGAATCCGTCATGTGCAAAACTGTCCCGCAGAAGGGGTTGGATGATGCATGTCTTAGCGACAGATCCCACACTCTATTTGCTTGATCAACATGACATAGAGAAAGGCTTACTACCTGATAATTCTAAGGCTTATCAAACTCATATAGAAGAGATTACCAATTGGGCACACACTTATCTATGCCACTCACACTCTGAACTTGGTCGAGATGGGCCCGTTTGTCCTTACACCCAACCCTCTTTGGATCGAGCGCTCTTTTGGCTGACAGTATTTCCGGGTCCTCATCCAATTCTGGAAGAAGTCTGTGCTGTGGTTATGAAGTACCGAGAGTGGTTCTTGGAGTTGGAGCCGACCACTGGTAAAGACGCGCAATACAAAGCCATTCTCATCTTGTTTCCGGACCTGACGCCTGCCCAGGCTCCCAACGTGATTGACACAATTCAGTCTATCTTGAAGCCTGAGTTTATCTCAAAGGGTCTAATGATTGGGCAGTTTCATGCTAATTGTGAAGAGCCCGCAATCTGGAATCACAATTTCCATCCGCTTCGTACGACAGTGCCACTGTTAGCCATTCGCTATATGGTTCCCACTGATTTCCCTTTCTTGAAGAAAGACGCTTCCTCGCTGGCTATTTACTTGGAGCGATTTGGACACGCTGTCCCCGGCAGGTTACAAACGGCAGTACACGAGACAGCGCTTAAGTTCGGGCTGGAGTATCCCCGTACATGATCGACATCACCCTGCTCAGAGGTCTATACCTCTTTCCGAATTGTGCAGACAGTATGCTCAGCATCCTGCCTGGCAACTTCAGAGGTTACGAGGGCCGATGTTAGATGCCCAATTAGACTACTGGCGTCGTCAGTTGGACGGAGCGCCACCGGTGCTGGAACTGCCCACCGACCGTCCCCATCCCCCTGTACAGACTTACCACGGGGCCACCCAATTCTTTAGGCTGTCTCAAGTGCTGACTGATGGGGTCAGTGCTCTAAGTCGGCAGGAAGGGACCACCCTCTTCATGACGCTGCTGGCGGCATTCCAGATACTGCTCGTCCGCTACAGTGGGCAAACCGACATAATTGTCGGCACACCTGTCACCAATCGCACCCAGCCCAGGCTGCAACGTTTGAGCGGGTTCTTCACCAATATCCGGGGTGTGAGTAGCAATGGATACTGTTGGCGAATTCGGACCCGCATACGGGCGTGCTGGTGAAGGCCAATAAGGTTATGATGGAGCATTGAAGATGGCATCTGTTTTGAATGGAGGAAGTGGCGGTAGTGTTGCAACAACTTTAGCAAGTTGGAATGAAGACGTGTTGATATGTTGATATAAGATAAATTCGGCGATTAAGCAGCCAGCCGGAAGGCGGTGGATAGGAATCGAACCTGGCTTTTGATGTCTCC
>JBAURA010000427.1:0-3773 GCA_049580985.1 Chloroflexia bacterium | reverse complement strand
AGCGCGTGGATGGCATCATCTACGGGGCCGCCGCCGGCCTCGGCTACGCTACCGTGCTCAACCTGCAATACGTTATATCGAATGGTGGGGTGGACCTGGGCGTGGGGGTGATGCGCGTCGCCACCTCGGCGCTGGCGCAGGCCAGCTTCGCGGGCGTGGTCGGCTATTTCCTGGGCATCGCCAAGTTCGAGCGTAAGGGGCCATTGTGGATGCCCCTTGGCCTGACCCTGGCCGCAGTGCTCAACGGCGTCACGAGCTACGTGCTCGGTGAAGTCACCAGGATAGGCGGCTTCGCGATCAATCCCTGGTACGGCCTCGTAGTAGCGGTTATAGTAGCCGGCGGCACCTTCGCCGCCCTCTTCACGCTGATCCGCCGCCTGAACGAAGCGACGTTGGCGGCGGCACGATGATAGATAGTTGTCAGTTGTCGGTTGTCAGTTGTCAGTAGTAGACTGCGAATTTTCGTAACTGACAACTGATAACTGACAACCGACACCCAAGGAGCAACCCATGAGAGATGCTATGAAAGATAGTGTTGGGGAAGTGCGCGAGATGCTGGACATGTCCGACGAGATCGCGGCTGTCAAGCGCGCCTTCCGCGACGACGAGGAGCCTGAGTGGACCGTGCTGCTTACGGTGGCGGGCGCGTTGATCATCGGACTCATCCTGATGTTCGTGGTCACGGGCCAGAGCAAGACCGTCCAGGCGGGCGATACCAGCATTAGCTACCCCGCCACCTGGATAAACGTGGACGAGCCAGGGGCGGCCTTTGCCGCCGCCGATAGGGATACCTACTATTCCTTCGGCCCGCGTCTCAGCGTGCGCCAGCTTGACAAAGCCACCCTCGCCCCGCCTTCGGTCACCGGAGCGCCCTCGACCCCTTCCGGCGACCTGGAGTCGGCTGCCGCCAACTGGACATTACAGCGGCAGAACCAGCAGGTTGGCTACCGCACCCTCGGTGTGATGACCACTACGGTGCAGGGCAAGCCGGCTGTGGTGGTGGGCAGCGCATACTTGCTCGACTCTGCGCTGGGCGGTGGCGGTCTGCCGGGCCTCATGCGCGCTGAAGACACTATTGTCCTGAACGGTGATACGTTCGACATATTGAGTTTCTCAGCCGAAGCAAGCGCCTGGGACGGACTGTCCGGCCTGCGCGACCGCCTCTTGGGCGGGTGGAAACTACCGTAATTTCGGATTTTAGATTGCGGATTGCGGATTTATACCGCAGAGGGCACAAAGACTACGTAATGTAACGTAGAGAGGCGGAGTTGCGTAAGTTGAATAGGATTGAGGCATATGCCCATTCATAACGCAGAATGCACTTACGTTTTACGTTTTACGTTCGCCCTCAATCTGAAATCCGCAATCCGCAATAGGAGTGAGAGAATGCTCAAAAGGATAAACAAAACCCGCGCCTGGATGGTTCTTACAGTCAGCATCTTGCTGTTGGGCACCTTGTTCGCGCCGGTGGCTACGCAGGCGCTCACCAAAGAGGCCCGCAACAAAGGTCTGCTGTCGGCGGTCAAGATCCTCATCATCGACGCCGATCTGCGAGTGTTCGGCACCTGTACCGGCACGCACCTGGGTGAGGGCGTGATCGTCACCAACTGGCACTGCGTCGGGCATACCGACCTGTACGGCCCCGACGACTCGGGCCTGGGCCTTCAGCACGGCGATACCTATCACCCGGACGGGATCGTGGCTATCGCCCCGCAGACAGATCCCAGGCAACTGCCCAAGCCCACCTACTTCGCGCGGGTGCAGTCGGGCGAGCCTGATCTCGACATCGCGGTGATCAAGATATTCAGGATGATCGACCCCAAGGCGCAACTGCCCGCCAATATCCCGATCCCGGCTATGAGGCTGGCCGACTCGAACCAGGTTGATATAGCCGACCCGGTCTATATCTTCGGCTACCCGGCGGCGGGTGGGGAGCTTATCACCTTTACGGGTGGGGAGATCTCCGGCTTCGATGACCAGACAGGCGACGGCGAAATCGACTCCTTCAAGACCGACGCGCCGATCAGCCCAGGCAACTCAGGTGGCCTCGCCACCAACGACAACGGCGACCAGATAGGCATCCCCACCTTCGCCACCCGCGCCGACGTCGGGCAGGGCCTGGGGGGGATACGTATGATCAACCTGGCGGTGCCATACATCAACCAGGTGATCGACATAGGCGACGTCACGCCCCAGCCTCTTCCGACCGGGACTATAAGCCCGGCCACACCCCAGCCGACCCCCGCGGGCAACACCAACTTCGGCGCAATCACGTTCGGCACGGAGATCGAGGGCAATAAGCTGGTGGGCGTGGGCACCGAGTTCCCCAGCGGCACCGAGCAGATCGTGGCCGTCTTTGCTTACAAGAATATGCGCAACGGCACCAAGTGGGGCGCGGTGTGGAAGGTTGACGGCCAGGTGGCTATCGACCAGCGCAACACGGGCGTGTGGAGCAATGGGACTTCGGGCACCAACGGCGTCAGTATCAATCTCGACGGTGGCCTGCCCGACGGCGAGTATGAGCTTGAGCTTTACGTGAACGATAAGCTGGCGCAGACCGGCGGCTTTACCATCGGCGCGGGTGGCACTCCCAACCCCGAGCCTCCCCCGGTCAACCCCGGTGGCGAGGGTGTGACCCTCCAGGGCCAGATCTTGGATGCGGATACCGAGAAGGGTGTCGCCAACGCCGCTATGCTCATCCTCAAGCCGGGCACGACGCTGGACGACATCACCCAGGACAACCTGCAATCGCTCACAGTGGCGGCAGCCCTCTCCGACTCCGATGGCTTCTACATCACGGCCCCGCCAATTCCGGCGGGAGAGACCTACACGGTGGTGGTGCTAGCCAACGGCTACCAGGCCCGTGGGTTCGAGGACGGCCTTGAGCTTGCCGATGACTCGCCCGACCTGGTCAACATTGACCCGATACCTCTCAGTAAGCGATAGCGCGCATGAATTCAGAGCCAGAGTAGAAAAACATTCGTAGGGGCACCCCTTGTGGGTGCCCTGTTCCCTTACTATAAGGTTGCCACAAGAGGGCGCCCACAAGGGGTGCCCCTACGACGTTCCCACGCTTAAAATATGGAAATTATATATGTGGAACATAGAGGTCGAACTTGCAAAACATCAATCCAATCATCGTTGTTGACTACCACCCGGAGTGGCCCGAAGAATTCGGCAGTATAGAGCGCAATCTACAGGCGGTCCTGGGCGAGATGGCGTTACGGATAGACCATATAGGCTCCACGGCGGTGCTGGGCCTGGCGGCGAAGGACATTATTGATGTGCAGGTAACGGTGCGCGACTTCACGCCCGACCTGGAAGCAGCTTTCCAGCGGGCGGGCTATACACGACTGGAATACAACCAGGACCATAGGCCGCCGACCGCGACAGGGCCGGATCGGGATTGGGAAAAGCAGATGTATCGCCCATCGCCCGGAGGACGCACCATTAATCTCCACGTGCGGCGGGCAGGGAGCGCGAATGGGCGCTACGCGCTCCTCTTTCGTGACTACTTGCGGGCGCACCCGCTCGCGGCGGGTGCCTATGGGCGGGCAAAGCGGGCGCTTGCGCAGCATGGACCCAGCGACTGGGACCTATATTACGACGTCAAAGATCCCGTCTGCGATATCATCATGGCAGGGGCGGAAGATTGGGCGGCTTCGACTCGCTGGCATATTGAGCACTATTCTTAGGCTCGCGCTTTGACACATCCCCACAGGCCGTGCTAGACTCAACCCGTGAAGCGGTTAAAATCCACACTCGCGCTCCTC
>JBAURA010000426.1:0-8535 GCA_049580985.1 Chloroflexia bacterium | reverse complement strand
GCGACCAGCAGCGCCAGGCACGCCAGAACACCCCCCACTATCTGCCCAACGATGTAGAGCGCACCCAGGATCGGTGTGATCTTGCGCGCCACCATAAGCGAGATCGTGACCGCCGGATTGAAGTGCCCTCCCGATATGTGCCCCAATGCCGAGATGGCGATGGCGAGCGCTAGTCCGTGCGCCAGCGCCACGTAGAGCACCCCCGCGCTCCCCGCGAAGAGGCCGCTCCCGATGCCTATAAAGAAGAAGAAGAACGTGCCCACCACTTCGGCGATTACTTTGCTCCAATCCCTGCTCGTGATCGTGTCCATATACATGCCTCCTCTAATAGTGGTCAATTCCCGGCATACGTATCGCCTACTCCGCATACATGCGAATGCGTGCCCTCTGATAGGGACCCGTGCATGGGAGTGCCGGAGGCGCACTTATTGTATAGGCAACCAGCCCCCAATGCAATAGATCCCGCGCCGCGAATCACAGGTTGACGTGCCAGCCCCTATCATGGGGCACGCATTCGCATGTATGCGGAGTAGGCACTACGTATGCCGGGGATCGACAACCATTAGAGGAGGCATATATATGGACACGATCACGAGCAGGGATTGGAGCAAAGTAATCGCCGAAGTGGTAGGCACGTTCTTCTTCTTCTTTATAGGCATCGGGAGCGGCCTCTTCGCGGGGAGCGCGGGGGTGCTCTACGTGGCGCTGGCGCACGGAATAGCGCTCGCCGTCGCCATCTCGGCATTGGGGCACATATCGGGAGGGCACTTCAACCCGGCGGTCACCATCTCGCTCCTGGTGGCGCGCAAGATCACACCGATCCTGGGTGCGCTCTACATCGTTGGGCAGATAGTGGGTGGGGTGCTGGCGTGCCTGGCGTTGCTGGTCGCCGTGCCGGGGGCTTCGGCAAGCCTCGCCAATTCCGCGCCCAACCCGGCCGCGGGGGTGGACTTCCTGCCTGCGCTGGTGATGGAGATCGTGCTGACCTTCTTCCTGGTGCTGGTGGTGTTCGGGACGGCGGTGGACAACCGGGCGGCCAAGATCGGGGGGTTCGGGATCGGCCTGACGGTGTTCGTGGACATCCTGGTGGGCGGGCCGGTATCGGGCGGGGTGATGAACCCGGCGCGGGCGTTCAGCCCCTACCTGGTGTTCGGGCCATACAACGGCAATATCCTCATTTACTGGATCGGCCCCATCATAGGCGGGGTGCTGGCGTCGCTCCTCTACAGCACGCTGTTCTTGCCGGTGGAGGTGGCGGACACGCCACAGCAACCGCCCGCGAGCGAGCCGGGCTTGTTGAAAAGGGGCTAAGCTTGTATGCTGGAAGGGATGAGGCTACGCGAGGTAGCCATCCCTTCCAGCATATGCATACCCCAATACGCCACCTGACCATTCCCGCGCTGCTCCTGGCGCTCGCCGCAGCCGTGGGGGGCGTTGTGCCGTTGTCGCACGCGCAGACGCCACAGCCGGGGTGCCGCGCGTTTCCCCAAACGGGCAAGAGCGTGTGCGGGCGATTCCTACAGTACTGGGACGCGCACGGCGGCCTAGCCCAGCAGGGATACCCGGTCTCCGGCGAGTTTCAGGAAGCGAGCGAGATCGACGGCAAGACTTATACTGTGCAGTATTTCGAGCGGGCGGTGTTCGAGGCCCACCCTGAGAACAAGGCCCCTTACGACGTGCTCCTCTCGCTGCTGGGGCGGATGAAGCTGGAGGAGAGGTATCCCGGCGGCGCGCCCGATGGGGATAAAGGGCTGGTGCCGGGCGAGAGCCTCACCTTCCCGCAGACCGGCAAGATGGTGAGCGGGGCTTTCCTGAAGTACTGGCGGGAGCACGGGGGGCTGGCACAGCAGGGGTACCCTATCTCGAACGCTATGTACCAGGGCGACACCCGCGCCGCGCCGCCCAGGATCGTGCAGTATTTCGAGCGAGCGGTGTTCGAGCTGCACCCTGAGAACGACGAGCCTTTCTCGGTGCTGCTATCGCGGCTCGGGGCGGAGCGTTTCGAGGCGAGATACCCCAACGGCGAACCTGTGGCGGGAGGCGACGTGTGGGCCACGCTAAGGGCGCGTCCGCTGAAGATGACGTCGATAGCGGCGGGGAGCACGTGTCCGGCGGAGCCTGCCAGGGCGGTCAACCCGAAGGTGGGGTTGGCGCTCGGCACGGGGCCTGCCTACCCGGTGGGGTTCAGCCCGGAGGGGGTATATGACTACGGCGGCACTATTGAGGAAGGCGGCTGGTATTTGTTGAAGGTGCTGTGGGTAGCCGACCCGGACGCATACAGCGGCCCGATTTTGATACGCGGTCGCCAGATCGATGGACCTGGCGAGCTGCGCTTCGACCGGGGGGATGACCCGCCGAAGGAGCTTCAGCTGGATGCGAGCAACTCGACGGTGATCGGGGAGGGGGACTGGCCGAACTGGCCGTCGTACACCCGCCTGCGGACGCCTGGGTGTTACGCTTATCAGATAGATGGCACCTCCTTCTCTAACGTGATTACGTTCCGGGCGCAGAAGGGGCCATAGGATTCAGGCTTAGCGCGGAAAACGTAGAGTTGTATTTGTTTTTGGTACACGAAGATACGAACGACATGAAGAGATTGTGGATTTCAGATTGCGGATTGCGGATTTTGGAACACGAACGGAGGGATTCACCGGAATTCACCGCAGAGAACACAGAGAGCGCAGAGGTTTTGTTGGATTGTGGGTTTTGGATTTAGGGTATGGGAGGGGAGGGTACATGGGGCTATTTTGTCCTATGCACCCTGTTTTGTTGTTTCCTTTAGGACATAATAGCCATGCTTTTGGCCGGCCTCATATGAGGCCGGTGGCTTGGCGGCCTGGAGGTGTGGGTATGCCATCGGAGCGAAAGCTGTGGACCGAGGAGTTTTTTGAGCTCCTTACGAACGATCCCTGGAGGTTATTGGTACTGGCCGGAGGATTGGTCCTCTGTTATGTGGTGCTGAACAAGCTGCTGGGGTTGGGTGAGGCGAGCGGAAGGAGAAGGCGAAGAAAGAGACGCAAGCTAGGGCTCTGGAACTGGAAAAGGCCGCGCTGGGAGGGACAGTGGGGACGGATCTCGGATGAGGAGTTGTGGAGCTCGGATGGGCGGGACGGAGGGTATTTTGTACCGGAGGATCATGCGGTCCGCACCGAAAGCGAGGTCTCCAGGGCACGAGCGCACGAGGAGTATTATCGCCGCAGGCCGCTGAGGAGGCAGAGGCGCACCAGGCAGGGTAGGAAGGGTTAGGGTAAGCCAGGGATGCCTCATGTTGCTTTGCACAAGATATAATATGGGTATGGAGCGCAAACCCGACTACCTGGTTATAGGCCACGTTTCGAAGGACTTGCTGCCCGGTGGGATGGGTGCGCGCGCCGGTGGGACCGCGAGCTACTCGTCTATAACGGCGCAACGGTTGGGGTTGCAGGCGGCAATCGTCACGGCCCTCGCGCCGGAGGACGAGGGGCTGTTGGACGAGGCACGCGAGGCGGGCGTATGGGTGTGCGCGATACCGTCAGGTGGAACGACTACGTTCGAGAACGTGTATGACTCGCAGGGAAGGCGCACGCAACGGATCGGCAGCCCTGCCGGTACGATAGAGTGGAGCGACGTGCCGACCGAGTGGCGGGGCGCGAGCATAGTCCACCTCGGGCCGGTGGCGCAGGAGCTACCACCTGATATGCCCGCGAGGTTCGCTTACAGCCTGCTGGGGATCACGCCGCAGGGGTGGATGCGCTCGTGGGATGCGGAGGGGAGAGTGGGGCAGGCCGCCTGGCCGATCCCTAAGGCGCTGGTGGGGTTACCTGCTAATGCGTGCCTGGTGTTGAGCATGGAGGACCTGGGGTGGGATGGCGAGGCGCTGGCGCAATACAGCGAACTGGCGCGCATAGTGGTCATCACGCAGTCGGCTGGGGAGGCGCTGGTCTTCGTGCCCGCAACTGAGGTTATGGATTATGTGCCGAAGGAGAGCCTCGATGCGAGATGGCGGGCGAAAATGGGAGGAAAGGCCGAGATCGGCATACCGGCCTGTGAGGCCCTGCCTGTCGATCCCACGGGCGCGGGCGACGTATTTGCGACGGCTTTCTTAATACGGTACTATGAGACTCACGACCCTATTATGGCCGGGCGGTTTGCGCATGCCGCTGCTGCCTGCGCCATTGAGGGGGAGGGGACGGAGGGTATTCCTGGCAGGGAAAGGTTGTTGGGGAGGGTGTGAGAGGGCGGATTGTCAGTTGTCAGTTGTCAGTTGTTAGTTGTCGGTAGGAGCGTAAAACGTAAGTAGGGTATCAAGTATTGCGTACTGCGTATGACGCGTGACGTTGGGAGGCTGGGTAGCGGAACTGTTTAGTGGCGGGAAGGGGATGGGGTGACGGTATGGGACTTACATTCACAGTTGGTGTGACCGGTGATGTATTTTTTGGTACCTTTGTCGAGCAGGTTGATCAGGAGCTTGCGGGGCACTTCGGCTACTTGATGCCTGCCCGGCCAAGCTCGGGGCCATATCGCTCGCAGGAGGTGGATTGGTTTGGTTGGGCGCAGCTACAGCAGATGGCGTCGGCGGCGATTGGCAGAGACAGCGCGCCCAATTTGCTGTCGGTTGAAGCCTGGCGAGGGGTGTTCCTTCCAATGGAAATAGAACCGACTTCGATAGCGATTGACGAGGATGCGTGGCTTCAGTGCGCGAGCCTGCCGGGGCTGCTGGGGGAGCTTAAGCAACTGGGGAGCGCGAGCTTGCTGGCAACCGACCCGCCGGGACTGAGAGCGTTGTGGGAGAAGTATTATACGAGTGAGCCGGACGCCGATGAGAGCACCGAGATGCAGACCTATGCTCAACTTATGCTGGCTGCCCAGGTTGCCGCCGAGCGACGGCTGCCGCTGTGGGTGGTGAAGTAGTCGGTAATTGTTGTCAGTTGTCAGTTGCCGGTAGTCTGTGGAGCCTAACTAAGAAGTGATTTCAAAACTCCGCATCCCAGGCGGGGCGAGGCATGCCTCGCCCCTACAAGATAGGTTTTGAAATGAGCATTAAAGATAATGGTAAGGGTTTATCATAACAGACAACTGACAACTGCTAACCGACAACCCACTATTAACTACCGACTACTCGCTACCAGCTATCGTCCAGAAGATATAAGCTATGTATACAGACACTATCGCGGCGATAGCTACTCCGCCTGGGGAGGGTGGGATCGGGACTGTGCGGTTGAGCGGGCCGGGAGCGGGGGGCATCCTGGGGCGGATATTCGTCCCAGCTTCAGGTAAGGCGCTTGACGTGGAGAGGGTGGAGTCGCACAAGCTGATGTACGGCATGGTGTGCGACCCACGGACAAGGGAGCGCGTGGACGAGGCCCTGGCCGTGCTGATGCGCGCGCCTCACTCGTACACAGCCGAGGATGTGGTGGAGCTTGATTGTCACGGCGGGGTGGTGCCGTTGCAGAGCGTGCTATCGTTGTGCCTGCGCGAAGGGGCGCGGCCCGCAGAGCCTGGGGAGTTCACATTGCGCGCCTTCCTCAACGGGCGGATAGACCTGGCGCAGGCCGAGGCTGTGGTGGATGTGGTGAGGGCGCGCACGGGGGAAGGGTTGCGGCTGGCGGTCGAGCAGTTGGGAGGTGGGTTGTCGGCGCGCGTGAAGGGGGTACGCGCAAAGCTGTTGCACGCGCTGGCCCACCTGGAGGCAACCATAGACTTTCCGGAGGACGACGTGCCGCCGGCAGACGTCTCGCCCGACCTGCGGGACGCGCTGGACGATATGCGCGCCTTGATTGCGTCGGCCACCACGGGCATAGTGTTGCGCCAGGGGGTGCGCACGGCCATCGTGGTGAGGCCGAACGTGGGCAAGTCGAGCCTGTTGAACGCGCTGTTGCGGACCGAGCGCGCCATCGTGACGGAGATACCGGGGACGACCCGCGATACGTTGGAGGAGGTGGCGAACGTGCGCGGCGTACCGCTCGTGCTGACCGACACGGCGGGCCTCCGCTCGGAGGAGGATACGGACGACCCCATCGAGCGGATAGGGATGGACCGCACACGGCGGGCGTTGCAGGAAGCGGACCTGGCGCTGCTGGTGCTGGATGGGTCGGAGCAGTTAACGGGGGAAGACGTGTCGCTGGTGGAGGAGATCAAGGCGATATCGCCACCGGCGTGGCTGGCGGTGGTCAACAAGAGCGACCTGCCTCAGAAGCTGAACAGGCGCACCTTACACGAGGTGCTGGGGAAAGCGCGTGTGGTGGAGGCATCGGCGGTCACACGGGGTGGGACGGATGCGCTGGAAGAGCGGTTGGCGAGCATGGTCCTCAGCGGGAAGGCGGTGCCCAGGGCGGGCGAGGCGGTGGTGACGAGCGTGCGACATAGGGATGCGTTGCAGCGCGCACATGAGCTTGTGGAGAGCGCTCTCGATGCGGCCCAGGAGGGTGCGCCGTCGGCGCTGCTGGCGGTGGACCTGCATGGCGCGCTCAATGCATTGGGCGAGATCACGGGGGAGACGGTGGGAGAGGATTTGTTGGACGAGATATTTCGCAATTTTTGTATTGGGAAGTAGGTGTCCCTATCATACCCTGGACCCGCGTAAAGTAACCTCCGTGCTCCGAGTTCTAACCGAGGCAATATGGATTTTCCCTGGACAATACGTTTATACGAAGAGCACGATCTTCCCGCCATCGTGGATCTGGTCAACCAGTGTGACCGGGCTGACGGTCTGGACAAGCCTGCGAGCTTAAGCGCATTTCAGGCACAGTTTGAAAGATCTGACCTCGCACCGACCCGCCAGGTACTGGTCGCGGAGAAGTCAGGCCAAGTTGAGGGAGCCGAACAGGTACCCGGTTACGATGCGACCCTGAGTCAGCTACCCGAGGGTACCATCATCGCCTTTGGGCGTGCCTTCCCAGGTGGATCGGGAGAGCAGCGCACCTACGGGCTGATGGTGCGCGTCCATAAGGCAGCCAGGAGCAAGGGCCTCGAAAGAATCATGGCGCGACGCCTCCTGGAGGTTGTGCGTGCGGAGGAAAGCAGACCCGACGTAGAGCCTGCGCACAGTGTACGCCTGAGGACCTATCTTTTTCCACAACACGCCTCTGTGATCGGCGTAATGGAGCAGATCGGTCTGCGCCGCGTGCGCGAGGGGTGGACCATGTCTCGGCAACTCGAAGGCAAGCTCCAAGAGCCTTCGCCACTCAAGGGTCTTACAGTCAGGACCTACCGGGTGCCCCAGGACAACGAACGGGTACTCGTGGCGCTGAATATTGCCTTCGCGGACTATTATGATTTTCAACCGCTGGATAACGACCGCTGGAACCACGAGGTGCAGGCGTCCTATGTGAGACCTGACCTCTCGTGGCTGGCAATTGCGGATGCCCAAGAGGCTGCCGGAATGGTGGGAAGCGCCGAAAAAGTGGGGGACGTTAGCGGCAATGAAGGAAAAGAAGGTCCGGTGGCGGGCTTTGCGATCTGCTGGATAGATGATGAGCAGAACAGGCAGAGCGGCAATGAGGAGGGTTGGATTGAAGGTATGGGGGTCGTGCCAGGATGGCGAAGGCAGGGCATAGCTCGGAATCTGCTGCTAAATAGCCTCCGCTCGCTACAGGCTGCCGGCATGAGTGTAGCTATGGCAGACGTGGATGCCGGAGGAGATCCTGGCGGTAGCCCCGCCGTAACGCTGTTCAGGTCGTTGGGCTTTACGCCCCGCGAGGTGCTCCTACAGCTTGAATGCAGGCTCGATTCGGCAACAATAGAAAACAGGTCATAACAGGTAATTTTACCTGCTGGATCTCTCCATTATCGGCCTTCTTAGCATTATCCGGTTACGCTTCTTGCCCAATCGCCCCGTGCGGCAGGATCGCGTGGGCGCCGCGCACGCCGTTCACGATCTGGGTGATGCGCAGGTCTACTACCAGGCTTGCCAGGGCCAGGGCTTGCAGCCTGGTGAGGTTGTGGTGCTCCATCATGAGGTCGAGCATGGCGGAGAGGGCGATCATGGTCGCCTCTCGTAAGTCTTCGTGGAAGCCGAGAGTGAGCCAGCCGGCGGGAGTGTGGGCGCGTGGCATGCTGAGGCGCATGTCGGGGCGCAGGCCGAAGGTGAGGGTGACCCTGTCCATGGGGCATTCGATGGCGGTGGTGCTTGCCTCGCCGTCGGCTTGCAAGGCGTGGCCGTCGCCCACCGAGAAGAGGCCACCGGGCACGGCTATCGGCAGGTAGAGGGTGCTGCCCGCGACAAGTTCTTTGCAGTCGATGTTGCCGCCGGTCACGCGAGGGGGCGCGGTGGGGTGGATGCCAGGCTCGGCGGGAGGCATGCCCATGACGCCCATGAATGGCCGCAAGGCCAGGGTGTGGCCTAGCTGGTTGCGCCCCGTCATCGTCGCGGCGTCCAGGTCCCAATCGAGCACGCACTCCTCGGTGCCCTCGCCTACGCCCAACCAGTCGTTCGTCTCGTTGGACCAACCGCCCGCGATCGTCGAGCCGAAGGAGCCGGGCACTACCTCGTCGATGCGCACTTCCAGGGCCATACCAGGCTCCGCGCCCTCGATGAAGATCGGGCCGCACAGGGCG
>JBAURA010000425.1:0-1595 GCA_049580985.1 Chloroflexia bacterium | reverse complement strand
GATTAAGCTGTTTATCTTGGTAACCAGTAAGGTGATATGATTCAGCGCGCTTCCCTACTTCTTTAGTCGCATTATACCCTGGTACGTTAGCCTCTCGCTATTAGGTGGCGAGATCCTTATAATTGTGGGGTCATGGAGAGTATGTCCGCCGCCAAAATAAGTCTGCGTAAGATGAACCTTTCGGCCCTGGCCGGCAGGCTCTTTTTGCTGGCGCGTGTGGGGTGGCCCATATACGTGACCCTGCTGGTGACGATCTTCATCGCGGGGGTGCAGGTGCGCTACATCCAGCTTACCGACCTGGCACCCCAGGTGCGGGCGAGCCTGGAATCGCTGGGCATGAGCATCGCCAGCTACGCCAGCTACAACCTGGGGCTGGAGATAGTGTTCGCGCTGGTCTTCCTGGGGGTGGCGGCGCTGATTTATGCCCGGAACTCGGACGACTGGATGGGCCTGATGAGCGCGTATGCGCTGGCTACGTTCGGGACCGCCGCCGCGCCTATCACGGTCACGATGGAGTCGCTGGTGGGGGTGGCCCCGGAGTGGGCGCTGCCGGTGCGGCTGTTGCGCTTCACCGGGTGGGCGCTCATGGTGCTCTTCTTCTACCTCTTCCCGGACGGCAAGTTCGTCCACCCGCGATTGCGCCCGCTGGTGCTGATGACGATTGTGCTGCTGGAGATCCCGTGGAATTTGTTCCCGGACCAGCCGTTCAGCCCGTGGCAGTGGCCCGCGCCCTATCAAGTGGCGGTGATACTCGGCACCTGGGGGCCTGCGGTGCTGGTGCAGATCTACCGGTATAGCCGCATCAGCAACCGGGTGCGCAAGCAGCAGACGAAGTGGTTCGTGTACGGCTCGACCCTGGCGGTGGCTGGCGCGGTGGGCCTCTTCCTGCCACGCGTGATAGATCCGACGCTGAACGACGTGAGCAGGCCGGAGTCTTTGCAGTACCAGTTGTTCACATCGGCGCTAATATACTTGTCGGTGATGCTGCTGCCGGTGGCTATCGGGATCTCGATCTTGCGCTACCGACTGTGGGATATAGACATCCTCATCAATAAGACATTGGTGTACGTACCGCTGACGGGCATACTGGCGGGGGTGTACGCGGCCTCGGTCAAGATATTTCAGACCTTTTTCGAGACGCTGTTGGGTACGAAGGGCGACATGTCGGTGGTGATGACTACTCTGCTGCTGGTGGCGACGTTTACGCCGGTGAAAGATGCGTTGCAGAGGCTGGTGGACAGGCGTTTCAAAAGCCCACCGAACCCAGCCGAGGAGTTGCGGGTATTGTTGCGGGATATGCGTCTCTACGTGGAGATGAACCAGCCGGAGCAGATCACCCGGCGGGTGTTGGGCGACCTGGTGAGGGCGTTCAGGGCCGTGGGCGGGGCCGTGTATATAGCGCGGGGCGATACGCTTGAATTGATGCGCGAGGCGGGAGATTGGAACGAGGCGAAAGAGGAGTTGAGCGCGCCGATGGTGTGCCAGGGCGAGAAGTACGGCGAGATCAAGCTGTCGGGTCGCAGGGGCGGGGAAGAGTATAATGCCAGGGATATAAAGCTACTGAGGGACACGGCCTCGCTGCTGGCGTGCACGCT
>JBAURA010000424.1:0-2271 GCA_049580985.1 Chloroflexia bacterium | reverse complement strand
GGGTCGGCGCTGGCGCGATTGTACATCATCCGGCGGTTGGCGGGCCAGGCCCAGGCCCAGTCCGATTGCGGAATGCGGAATGCGGAATGTGGATTTGGTATTGGGCGCTCTGATGACCTGTTGCGCGTTTCTTCGGGCCAGACGCCGCAGTATATCCAGCAGCCGCACGCTGTGGTGCCATTGTCTCTTAGCTCTGTGAAGCTACTTAGTTGTTTCCTGGTCCCTGGTCCCTGATCCCCGATCCCTGTCGCGTAGCCGTTGATCTCGCGGAGCACTTTGCCTGCGTCCGGCTCGTCCTCGATATGGCTGGGCATGCCGCCGGGGAGGGTTTCGGGGTGGTCTTGCGCGTAGTCCCAGGTGAGGTTGAGGAGGCCCGCGTCGCGCGGGCTTGTGCTTCCCCTATACATTCGTTTTAGCTGCCTGCCCAGGTTCCACATGAACCACAGGTCAGAGCGGCAATCGCCGGGAGGGTCTACAGCTTTGTCATGCCACTGTAGCATGCGCTGGGTGTTGGTGAGGGTGCCTGGCTTCTCGGGTCCGGCGGCGGCAGGCAGGTAGAATATCTCGGTGCCGATATCTGCGGGGTTAGGGTTGTCTGGCCCCTTGCGCCAGAACTCGGCGCTCTCCAGCAGAAAGAAGTCGCGCACCACCAGCCACTTGAGGCGCTTCAGCCCCTCGCGGTTGAGCTTCGCGTTGGGCGCCCCCGCGGCGGGGTTCTGGCCCATGAGGAACAGCCCCTCGACCTCGGCATGCGCCATCCTGGCGAACGTCACCAGTTGCGAGTGATCGGCGTTGATGCGCGGCAGCCATGAGAAGCCGTAGTCGTTTTCGGGTTGGGCGGCATCGCCGTACCAGGCTTTGAGCAGGCTGACCACGAATTTTGGGAGGTTGGCCCAGTAGCCGGTGGGGGTGCTCTCTTTCGCCAGGAACTCGCCCAGGGAGTTATGCTTGCGGCGCGAGTCGGGCTGCGGGATATAGCCGGGCAGCAGGTTGTAGAGCGTGGGGATGTCGGTGGAACCCTGGATGCTGGCATGCCCGCGCATCGCCATGATGCCGCCGCCCGGCCTGCCCACGTTTCCGAGCAGAAGTTGGAGGATCGCCGCCGTCCTGATGATCTGCACGCCCGTGGTGTGCTGGGTCCACCCCAGCGCATAGACGATGGACCCGGTGCGCTCGCGGCCTGAGTTACGCATTAACGCTTCCGCGACGGCCATGAACTGCTCTTCGGTGCAGCCGCACGTGTCTGCGACCATCTTGGGGGTGTATCGTGCGTAGTGCCGCCGGAGGATATTGAGCACGCACCTGGGGTGCTGGAGGGTGGGGTCGGTGTGTGGCCTACCTCCTGCGTGCCCGCCAGAAGTTTTGCTCCACGACTCCGTGCTCTGCCCTGCCGGGGCGTCCGCCGCCTGGGGTGGGTCTGTGCCCTGGTAATGCCAGTTGGCTTTGTCCAGTTCGTACTCGCGCTTTTCGGGGTCTAGGCCGGAGAAGATGCCGTCCGCGTCCTCGGCGTCCACGTACTCCTCGTTGATGATCGTGGCCGCGTTGGTGAAGTGGAGCACGTACTCCTTGAACCAGCGTTCTTGCTCCAATACCTGGCGGATAATGCCGCCCAGGAAGACGATGTCGGTGCCCGTGCGGATCGGCACGAAGTCGGTAGCGGAGGCCGAGGTGCGGCTGAAATGCGGGTCTACGTGGATCACGCGCGCCCCGCGCTCGCGCGCCTTCATGACGAAGCGGAAGCCGACCGGGTGCGCCTCGGCCATGTTGCTGCCCATGATAAGGATGCAATCGGAGTTTTGAAGGTCTTCCTGGAAGGAGGTGGCGGCTCCCCGGCCAAAGGTGGCGCTCAAACTGGGCACCGAGGCGCTGTGTCATATGCGCGCCTGGTTCTCGATTGCTACCATGCCCAGGCCGTTGAACAGTTTCTTGATCAGGTAGTTCTCTTCGTTGTCGAGGGTGGCCCCGCCCAGGTGCGCCATGGCGGTGGTGTGGTTGAGGATGTTCCCCTGCTCGTCCCGCTCCTTGAAGGTGGCTTCGCGCGTGTCGTAGACTCTCTGCGCGATTCGCTCCATCGCCCAGTCGAGCGACACCGTCTCCCAGTGGTCGCTGTATGGGGCACGGTAGAGGGCTTGCTTCTGCCTGTGGGGGTTGATCGTCAGTTGGAAGGTGTTGGACCCCTTGGGGCAGAGCGTCCCCTCGTTGATGGGGCTGCGCTCGTCACCCTCGATGTCGAGGATCCGCCCGCCCTTGACGTAGATGCGCTGGGCGCAA
>JBAURA010000423.1:0-3982 GCA_049580985.1 Chloroflexia bacterium | reverse complement strand
CCTGTTTGTGGGTGTAAGATCCACGCCTGAGAGAAGCCGAATCTCGCTCGAACGGATTCTTCGCTTCGCTCAGAATGACAAATCGAACCTGTGTAGCTATGTGCCACTTTTTCGTTTGTAAAGTACTAGTTGGTGACGAGAAAACCCCGTAGGGACTTTGGCCCACCATGTTCCACGCTATTCCCAAATCTAGGCACCAGGCTGTCTCATGTTTGCTCACGCGGAATGGGGATTTATTGGCCGTGCGACCTCGCTTCACACGCACTTACTGATTACCACCCCACTCTGTATTTGCCTCGTGGCACGTTTCTTGATTACTGCTAACCGCTCTACCTGGCGTAGGGTCACAACCGAATATGTAAAGAGAGTGCTTCTGCTGCCACGCGTGGGCATTCATGGGCGCAACCACGCAGCCATCCTGAATGCTCGCATACGCGAGCCGTAGCAAATGGAGAGGAGTGCAAGATGCCAGATCGCTCAAGAAGAGACAAGGAGATCAAGCGGTTCGCATTCGCGGCGCTTATGGTCTTGCTGGTAGCTCTAGCCGCATTAGGCGTCAAGTTGAAGTCGACGTCGCAGGTGACGAGCCAGCAGGCCAACGGGCCGATGATCGGCGCTTTCAACCCGCCGCTCACCTCGGAAGAGGAGGCCAGCATAGCCCAACAGGCCGCCGATTCGCCGGTTACTTATCTGCCCGGCGGTGGCGAGGTGAGGCGAGACTTCAAGCATGATACGTCGCCCGCGCTGCGCGATATGCCGCCTATCCAACCCGTGCCCCTGGCCCAGCCCGACCGGCGCGAGCATGAGATGCCCAGGATCGACTCGCCCGCGCTGGCCAGAGACCCTCTGCTGCAAGACGTGCTTGGCCCCCTGGTGATGCCGACCCCTATAGTTAGCTTCAACGGTGTCTATAACTACTGGGGCGTCATCCCGCCCGATACCGTGGGGGACGTAGGCCCCAACCACTACATCCAGATCGTGAACCTGGGGTTCAACATACACAGTAAGACCGGCACGTTGCTATACGGCACGGCCAACAACAATACCCTATTCAGGGGCTTCGGTGGGCTGTGCGAGACCCGCAACGACGGCGACCCGGTCGTATTGTACGACCAGATGGCCGACCGCTGGCTCATGTCGTGGTTCACCGCCCCTCCCGGCCCCTACTTCCAGTGCACCGTCGTATCCACCTCGGGCGACCCCACAGGCTCGTGGTATCGCTATGCGTTCCAGACGAGCGCGGTCAACTTCAACGACTACCCGCACCTGGGCGTGTGGCCCGACGCTTACTATATGTCAACCAACGAATTCGCTAACGGCGTGGCCTTCGTCGGCGCGGGCTTCTTCGCGTTCGAGCGGTCCAAGATGCTGCAAGGCCAGACCGCCAGGCAGATATACTTCAACAGGCCGGCGCCCGACGGGGGCTTCCTCCCATCCGATATGGACGGATATAACCCGCCCCCCGCCGCCAGCCCCAACTACTTCATGGCCCCCTTCAGGGTCACCGCCAACGCCATACGCGAGTATAAGTTCCAGATCACTACCTGGGACCCGGCGCCCGTAGCCGCGCTGATAGGGCCTGTGCAGATCCCCGTAGCGCCGTTCGACACCGCCGCGCAGGGCGCGCCCCAGCCCGGCACTGCCATGAGGCTCGACGCCATAACGGACAGATTCATGTACCGGCTGGCGTACCGCAACTTCGGCACGCACGAGTCGCTGGTGGTGAACCACACCGTCAACGTCGGGAGCGGGCGGGCGGGCGTCAGGTGGTACGAGCTAAGGAACCCCAACGCGCTCGCACCCACCGTGCAACAACAAGGCACCTTTGGGCCTAACGACGGCCTGTGGCGCTGGATGGGGAGCATGGCGATGGACGGCCAGGGCAACATCGCCGTCGGCTATAGCGTGTCGAGCAGCACCGTCTTCCCAGGCATCCGCTACGCGGGCAGGCTGGCGGGAGATCCGCCGGGCGAACTGAGCCAGGGCGAAGCCACCCTGATCGACGGCGGCGGCTCGCAAACCGAGACGATAGCGGGCAGGTGGGGCGACTACAGCAGCCTCAACGTGGACGTGGACAACTGCACCTTCTGGTACACCACCGAATACTACTCCGTGACCGGCATCAGGAACTGGCAGACGCGCATCGGCTCATTCAAGTTCCCCGGCTGCGTCAGTGGGAGCACTCCCACCCCCATCCCCACGGGCACACCAGCTACCGCCACGCCCACGGCCTCAGCCTCGCCTACCGCCTGCGCGGGTGGCTCGGTGGTCACAGCCTCCATAGGCACAGCCGAGCCAACCGTCACCGGCAGGTTGGCGCGTGACGGCATCCCCAGCACATGCGCCGCGCCGAAGGTGTGCCCGGCCCTGGGCGATGCCCTGGTCCGGCACTACCGTAGCCATACATATACCAACACAGGCAGCTCTGCTCAATGCGTGACGATCAACATCACCAACAACTGCGGCAACAACGCCCTGCTAAGCTCGGTGTACCTAGGCTCCTTCGATCCGAGCAACCTGTGCGCCAACTACGTGGCCGATATGGGCATATCGGGGCCGAACTTCAGCTATTCCTTCACAGCGGCCCCCGGCGCGACCTACGTGGTGGTCGTGATGGAGAACTCGCCCAACGTGGGCTGCCCCAACTACGTGTTGGCAATCAACCCGTGCAACGTGGGCACACCCATCCCCACTAACACCGGCACGCCACCCACCTCCACGGCCACAAGGACCACCACCCCCACCCGCACAGCCACTGCCTCGGCTACCGCGACAGCCTGCGGGCAGACCGCCATCCTTTCTGAAGGGTTCGAGAGCGGCACCCTGGGCGTGTTCACTACCACGACGGGGGTCGGCAGCATACCGTGGGTCGCCAGCACGACCGTGGCCCACGGCGGCACGTGGTCGGCCTTCGTAGAGGACCCGGACGAGATGTCCGACCAGAGGCTTGAGCTGGGTACGCCCATCGCTGTCCCCACCCAGGCAGCCTCGGCGCGCCTGGAGTTCTATCACCGCTTCAGCTTCGAGGACCCGACGGTGCCCTACGACGGCGGCGTGCTTGAATACTCGATCACCGGCGGCTCAAGCTGGCTCGATGCCAGCGCCCTCATCACGGAGGGGGCCTACAACGGCGTAATAATCACGGGCACGGGCAACCCCCTGGGCCTCAGGCCGGCGTGGGTGAACCAGATAGCAGGCTACCCGGCCTTCTCGCGGGTGACCGTGAACCTCGATACGTTGCGGGGCCAGAACAACGTCAAGTTCCGCTTCCGCTTCGGCTCCGATGAGGCCTCAGGCGCGGAAGGGTGGTACGTCGATGACGTGGCGGTGATCGTGCAGTTAGGTTGTACGACGGGCACCGTGACCCCGGTGCTGCCTACTGTTACCCCGCTCCCGACACAGACGCCGGGCGGGCCGTCGGCAACGCCGGTACCCAGCAACACGGCCATGCCAAGCAGCACATCCGTGCCCACCAACACACGAACACCCACCAATACCAGGCCGCCAACGCAGACGCCAGGCGGGCCGTCGGCCACGCCTGAGCCTACGAACACCACGGGTCCAAGCCCCACGCCCTGCACGTTGCAGTTCACGGACGTGGCACCCGATCATACCTTCTACGAGAGCATCAGGTGCCTGGCTTGCCGGGGCATCATCAACGGGTACTCGTCAGGGTGTGAGACTGGCAATCCGTGCTTCAGGCCAGGCAACAACGTGACGCGCGGCCAGCTCTCCAAGATCGTGGCGAACGCGGCAGGCTTCAACGAGCCGGTCCCCGGCAGCCAGCAGAGCTTCGAGGACGTGCTGCCTGGGTCTACGTTCTGGGAGTTCATCGAGCGGCTGAACGCCAGGGGTATCGTTACGGGCTATCCTTGTGGTGGACCGGGCGAGCCTTGCAACCCGCCCGAGAACAGGCCCTACTTCCGCACCAACAACAACGCCACACGCGGACAGATCTCGAAGATCGTGGCTATAGCGGCGG
>JBAURA010000422.1:0-2060 GCA_049580985.1 Chloroflexia bacterium | reverse complement strand
GTTTTATTGTGTTGGGTATCCACTAGAGAGCTAGCTTCTCCAGCCTGTCCACGAAGCTCTCGAAGACCTCGAAGGCTTTGTTTACGGGTTCGGGCGAGCTCATATCCACGCCCGCCAGCTTGAGGGCGTCGAGCGGGAAGACGGAGCCGCCGGATTTGAGAAACTGCTTGTATTCCTCGGCGGCCTGCGGACCTTCGGTGAGCACGCGCTGTGCGAGGGCGTTGGCGGCGGATATGCCGGTGGCGTACTGGTAGACGTAATAGTTGAGGTACATGTGGATGGAGAACTGCGCCCAGGTAATCCCCACGCGCGCCTCGTCCACCTCCACCTCCGGCCCGTAACCCTCGCGGAACAGGTCGGCCAGCAGCTTGATCATGCCGTCGGCAGTCAGCGCTTGCCCCTGCTCGATGCGGGTGTGTATCTCCAGCTCGAAGCGGGCCAGGATCGGCATGATGAAGAAGTAGCGGTGGAAGTTGTACATTGCCTCCTCGATCACCACGATCTGGAACTGCGGGTCGGGGTTGCTCTTCAGCAGGTAATCGCGCACCATCGCCTGGTTGAAGTTGGATGCCACCTCCGCCACGAAGAGGCCGTACCACGAGTAGATGGCGGGCTGGTGCTTGCGCGTCAGGTACGAGTGCATCGAGTGCCCAAGCTCGTGCGCCAGGGTGCTCACCGACGTGAGCTTGTCGCTGTAGCTCATGAAGATGTAGGGGTTGGTGCCATACGAGCCGCTTGAGTACGCGCCCGTTCGCTTGCCCTGGTTGGGGTATATATCCACCCACCTGTCCTGCACCAGGCCCTGGCGCATCGGGGTGCAATACTCGTCGCCTAGAGGCGACATCCCCTTGCAGATGATCTCCACCGCCTCGCTGTACGGCATATGAGGGTCATCCTTCGAGAGGGGCGCGAAGACGTCGTAGGCGTGAAGCTTGTCTAGGCCCAGGATGCGCCGCCTGGCGCTCCAATAGCGGTGCCAGATGGGGAGATTGCGGTGGGCGGTGTCAAGCATGTTGTCGTACACGGCCCTGGGTATGTTGGCGCGGTGCAGCGCGGCCTCCACTGCTGTCGGGTAGTTGTGGGCGCGGGCGTTGAACACGTCGCGCTTCATGCCGCCCGTTATCAGGCTGGCAAAGGTGTTCTTGAAGCGCAGATAGCCGTCCGCGTACTGCTCCCAGGCGGCCTTGCGCACATTTATGTCCGAGTCGTGCAGGAGGGTCTCCATAGTGCCGGCGGCCACCTGCACCTCGCCGTCGCGGGTCTGCACTGTGCCGTAGTCTATTTCGGCATCGGCCAGGATGGCGTGGGTGGCCCGGAACAGGTCGAGCGGGTCGCCCGCCATCGCCAGCAATGCCTCTACCTCCGGCGAGCGTACATGGCCCTCTCGCTTTCGCAGCACGTTGAAGTAGTGCTCGAATTCCTTTAGCTCCGGCTGCTCGCGCATGAACTCTTCGATGCGCTCCGGCGGTATGTCAAGCAGCTCAGGCTCGGCGAAGGCGGTAGCGGCGGCGAACTGGGCGAACATGCCCCGCGCCTGGTCGCGCATAGCAAGCCAGTCCTGGTTGCCGGTGTCGGTGTCGCTCTGCATCGTAGAGTAGACATAGACGTGGCTCGCCTTGATGAACGCCTTCTGGTAGTCCGCGAACCAATCAGCGAGCGTCTGGGCCGATTCCGATAGCCGTCCCTTGTAGGCCGTGAGCGTAGGCAGGTCCTGTGACACCGTGTCAAGCGCCGAGCGCCAATCGTCGCCGGTCGGAAATATGCCGGTGAGGTTCCATGTATGTTCCTGGGGAATATCGCCTCGTTTGGGCAGTGCAATCGCCATGTGCTTGTTTCTCCCTTTTCAGATCTTGAGATGTTTATCTTATATAGTTGCCGAAATGTCAACCATTGCCGACACCATAACAGTTCATAGTTAGGGTAGAGAAAACCGTTCGTAGGGGCACGTGTGTGACAACACTGTCGCGTTAATCTCGTAGGGGCGGGTCCCCGTGCCCGCCCTGTATGCCTACCCTAGAGATCGGGGTCAGGAAGGAGGGCGGGCACGGGGACCCGCCCCT
>JBAURA010000421.1:0-3600 GCA_049580985.1 Chloroflexia bacterium | reverse complement strand
GCTTCGTGGATATCGTGGATTATGGAGGGTTTGCCCACGCGCAAATTGCTTCCGATTTCGGAGACCTCCCCCATGAACGCGGGCCTATGCTCCGGTACGGGGCCGGTGGCATCCGTATCGCCCCAGGCGCTTACGGTGGTGATCCTGGCTTCCGACATCCGCTCTCGGTCCCAGGCCACTTCGGGTTTATCGCCCACGGTGATCGAGGCGCGGGAATAGCTTACTACGTTCTTTAATTGTTTCAGGATGCGGTCGAGGAGCGGCTCCAGCTCAAGAGTGGAGGCTACGTTGGTGGCAACCTCCAGGAGCGTAGATAGCTCCTGGGTGCGCTGGGCCATGCGCTGCTCAAGCAACTCGTAAGCCTGCACTCGCTCGGTGATGTCTCGGAGGATCGTGAGGGTATGGGGCTTGCCGTTATAGAGGATAGGACTCTCGTGGACCTCTACGTTGAAGGGGGTGCCGTCTTTGCGAACGTCCACGGCCTCGCACTGGAAGCGCTCGCCCGCCCTGACCTTTTCGTAATATTTGGCAAAGAGGGCGAGGCTGTCGGGGTGGACATAGGCGCTGGGGTGCAGGGCCAGCATCTCTTCGCGGGTGTAGCCGTGCATGTTGCACCAGGCGGGATTGACGTCGACCGGCTGTGCGTTCATGTCGGAGATAGCCAGCCCGTCGCTGGTGGCATCCCATACCGCCCGGTACTGCTCTTCCTTCAGCTTGAGCATCTCGTAGGTCTCGGTCTGCTCGGTGATGTCGCGCAATATACCTAGAATGTGGGGCTTGCCGTTGTAGGTGAAGGGGACTCCATGCACTTCGATGTGGAATGCGCTGCCGTCCTTGCGGATGTCCATAGCGCGCGTTTGAAACGTCTGCCCGGCCCTGCCCAGCTCGAAGAACTGCCCCAGGTGTTCGTGGTAATCGGGGTGCACGAAGTGGCGGGGGTCCATGCCGATCATCTCGTCGTGGGTGTAGCCGTGCATCTTGTGGAAGGCGGGGTTGATCTCGACCACTTCGCCTTCCTGGGTGTTGATCACCAGCCCTTCGCTCGTGGCTTCGAATATGGCCCGGTACTGTGCTTCTTTCTCCTTCAGGGTCTCAAGCGCCCTGATGCGCCTGGACTTCTCGGCCTGCATGCCGCGCAGCTTGACGGGCGCGCCGTCCTCCGTTATGACCGTGACGACCTCTCGGAACCATATGGTCTGCCCGTCGGCGGCTATCATCCTGTACTCGGAATCGTGGGGACGTCCCTGGCGCGCGGCCTCGGTACGTACCTGGAGGGCCAGGTCGCGGTCATCCGGGTGGATGTGGTCCCGCCAGAAGTCCGGCTCGGCAGTCCACCGCTCCAAGGGGTAGCCTAGCAGGCGCTCGGCTGCCTGGCTCACGAAGGTATATCGCAGGGTGCGCGCGTCCACTTCCCAGATGATGCCGCCAAGCGAGTCTATTAGCTCACGATAGCTATCATCGGGTGAGGTGAGCGTGCTATCCGTGGGGTTGGGTCTCCCCTTGGTGGTGTGGGCCATATATGATAGATCCTTCTATGTGCTCTCAGTAACCTATCAGATTTTTTGTGTGGGTGCAACTACTGACGGTGGAAGCGCAAAACGCGAAACGCGAAACGCGAAACGCGAAACGCGAAACGCATGAGATACGTGAGGGATGAGGTAGGAGGTTAAACTTCACTTCGGACTTAAAGAAGTTCCATCCGAAGTGAAGTTCCCATCCGCCGAAATCTGGTCTGACGATGGAACTTCCTTAAGTCGGCAGACCAGATTCTCATGCTGCGAACCTACCTCCCACGGAACCTCTCTTAAGCGGGAGGTAGGTTCTCGATAATGTATCATTCGCGTTTTACGTTTTGCGTTTCGCGTTTTACGCCTCCGGCTTCTGATTGGCGGGCGGCAGCGCCTGGCCTGCTGCTTTGTATATGGCTTCGAGTAGGGCTTCGGCAGGCTCGTGCTTGGCGATGAAGGCTACCGCGCCCGCCGCGAGGGCCTGCACGCGCGTGGCTTTGTTGTCGTGGACGCTGAGGATGACCACCCTGGTGTCGGGCGAAAGCTCTCGGAGGGCCTCGGTGGCGGCGATGCCGTCCATGTTGGGCATCGACACGTCGGTGAGCATTATGTCGGGGTGTAGCTGCTGGGCCAGCGCCAGCGCGATTTCGCCGTCGAGCGCCTCGCCCACTATTTGCAGGTTAGGCTCAAGCGCGAAGCATTCTCGCAGGGCCTGCAATACGGAGGGTTGATCGTCCACCAGCAGCATGGTGATCATGACTGCTTTCCTGTTACCTGAAGCCATAGTTATCTCCTGGGCATGGCTCGGTTGGGGTGCATGTCCATGCCTTTTAAGCGTAGTGTGGTCTCCGGCTATCCTTTTGCCGGTGCCCTTGATTGCAGTATAGCCCGCCGGGCATACGGGCACAGCGGGCAGACGTAGCAAGAACCGCGCAACTTAAGGCTTATACTGCCGCTACGCCAAAAGATGTAGGGCATTTCTACTCGACAAAAGCGTAGGGGCGGACCTGCGCGTATGATTAGTTACCCTACGTGTAAACCCGCTATGGATACGCGCCCCAAGAGGGCGGACACGTGGGTCCGCCCCTACAGATAATAATCCCAAAGTTGCGCGGTAGAGTAAAAATATGGTACGATCCTGGCTGGTTCGCTGCTTGTCCGGGGCAGGCTTGTAGCTTGCCCATGGTTCGGCCGGGGAACGGCCACTCTATATTTATCGCTTGTCGATAGCAGAGGGCTTGCGGGCAAGACGTCGCACTTAGATAGAGGTTGCACCCATGTCGATTCGCATTTTGATAGTTGACGACCACAGCGTGGTCCGCAAGGGGTTGCGCACGTTCCTCGGCCTGGACCCCGACTTCGAGATCATCGGGGAGGCGTCCGACGGCCAGGAAGCCGTGCAGCTGGCCCACGAGCTGAAACCGGACGTGGTGCTGATGGACCTGTTGATGCCCCGGATGGACGGCATCACGGCCATCGGGCATATACGCCGCGATCTGCCGGATACGGAAGTGATCGCGCTCACGAGCGTGCTGGAGGACGCCAAGGTGGTGGGGGCGGTGCGCGCGGGGGCGATAGGCTACCTGCTGAAGGACACCGAGGCCGACGAATTGTGCCGGGCGATCAAGGCGGCGGCGGCAGGACAGGTGCAGCTATCCCCACAGGCAGCCGCCACCCTCATGCGTGAGGTGCGCGCCCCCGAAAGCCCCGAACCGCTCAGCGAGCGCGAGACGGACGTGCTGCGCCTGCTGGCCCGGGGCAATTCCAACAAGGAGATCGCCCAGGCCCTCATCCTCAGCGAGAAGACGGTCAAGACGCACGTGAGCAACATCCTGGGGAAATTGAGCGTGCCGAGCCGCACCCAGGCCGCGCTGTATGCGGTGCGGATAGGGCTGGTGTCGGCTGACGCGCCGGGCAGACCCGCCGACTAACAACTGAAAAGCACAAAATGAGGGGTTGCCAACTGGCGGGCTTCCCCCGGAAAAGTGGACCCACAAGACAACGGACGACCTAGTGGCATTGCAGATTGGTGTAGTACTAACCAGGTCTAACTAGCGATGAGCAATTCTTCTAAACAAATCAAGGATCGGCC
>JBAURA010000420.1:0-4924 GCA_049580985.1 Chloroflexia bacterium | reverse complement strand
CCACGCGCCACGGTGCAATACAACCCCAACCGGGGTGGGGGCTACTCCGGCGACTGGCTGCGCAGCCCGATCATGCTGGCGCTGTACGGTATAGTGGCCCTGGCCGCGCTCGTCTTTATCTTTACGGTGAACGCGGCCACCGTCAAGGCCGATACCCTCTTCAAGCAGGCCCAGGCGTACGACGCCGCAGGCAGGTTCTTCCTGGAAAAGGACCAGCAGGGCATCGAGTACCCCGGTAGCATCACTTTCTACGACGAAGCGCTGAGCCTGCAACCCAACCAGGACTACTATTACCTCTTCGTGGGCCGCGCCTACCTCGAAGCGTCCAAGGCTGTTGACCAGGAGCCGTACAACCGGCGCATCGGAGTGGCATGGTCCGAGAACGAGGAGACGGCCCTTCAGCAAAAGTCCGCCGAGAGGCTGGCCCGCCTACAGGAGAGCGAAAGGCGATTGAAGACCGCCAACGCCCTCAGCCCCTACAACACCGACCACTACGCGAACCTGGGCAGGCTCTACCTCTACTGGGGCGACCCTTCGGGCGCGAACGACCCCGCGAAGCGGCCCCTCGCGGTGCAGTGGATGGAGGATGCGACCGAGCACACGCCCCAGAACTCCCAGCTTTGGGTCGAGCTGGCGGTGGCGTATTCACGCAACGGCCAGTTCACTGATGCCGTCGCGGCCCTACAGCACGCTCGCGGCCTCGACGCGCTCTATCCCCGCCCGCCCTTTGTGCGCGGCCAGCTATACCAGGAGCGCGCCGCTACTATCCAGAATCTCCTGATGGCGGGCCAGCCCCTCCCCACGGATGGCGAAGTGGACTTCGGCAAGCTGGTGCTGGAGGCGGGCCGAGCCTTCTCCGAGACTATAGAGACCGATCCTACCCAGATGGTGGACGGGTCATACCAGTCGCGCATAGACTTCTTCGTGAGATCGGCCCAACCGTTCACCAACACCAATAGCTCGCTGACGCAGGCTCAACTGACCAATGTACTCACCGACACCGTCATCCAGGGGTTCAAGAACGACATCGCGCGCCATGAGGCCGACCTTGCCAACAGGGTCAGGAACCGTGGAGTGGCCGTGGCCGCCGAACGGGTGGACGATGCCACCCTCCAAAACCTGTGGGCCAACCCCGCATGGGCGCGGGTAAACGCGGATGGCACCGGCGACTGGCTGGCCGACGAGGTGAAACTCCCCGCCACCCGCGCGGCCGTCGACTACTACGGCCTCGGCCTTATCTATGCCACCCTGGGGGACAAGACCACCGCCCTGGCCCAATATAACCGCGCCCTCGCGCTACGCCCCACCTACAACGAGGTCCTGACCGCCTTACAAGCGCTTCAACAAACGACCCCCTAGCCTATGCTCCTGCAAGTCCTGCCGCCCCAGCCTAACATCTCGCTCGGCCCGTTGCTGCTGATCTTCCTGGCGGCGCTGGTCTTCTCCGCTGTGGCGGTGCCGGTGGTGCAACGCCTGGCGCGGCGCTTCGACGTGCTCGATGCGCCCTCGGCACGCAAGATACACGCCAACCCTGTCCCCTTGCTCGGCGGGGCTGCCATCTATATGGCCGTCATCCTGGCCTTGCTCATCTCCGGCGAGGTTGGCTACGTTTTGCAGACGGCTTCTATCCTGGTCGGGGCCACCTTCATGTCGATGCTGGGGGTGTGGGACGACAAGTGGGGCCTGCGGCCAATCGCCAAGCTGGCCGCCCAGGTGGGCGCGGCTTCGCTCCTCTACTTCACCGGCGTGCAGATCCAGTTCCTGCACAACGACGTGCTCAACTACCTCGCCACCGTGCTGTGGGTGGTCACGATCACCAACGCCCTCAACCTGATGGACAACATGGATGGCCTGGCGGGAGGCGTGGCGGCGGTGGCCTCCATCTTCTTCTTCCTGATCGCCACCCTCACCAACCAATATCTGATTGCCCCCCTGGCGGCGGTGCTGGTAGGTGGGTGCCTCGGCTTCCTCTACTACAACTTCAAGCCGGGCGCGATCTTCATGGGCGACACCGGCTCCCTCCTGCTCGGCTTCATCCTGGCCGCTGTGGGCATCAAGCTGCGCTTCCCAGACAGCATGCCCGGCGACCGCGTCACCTGGATGGTCCCCCTGCTGGTGCTCGGCGTACCCCTGTTCGACACCACCCTGGTGACCCTGTCGCGCATCAGGCGCGGCATCCCGATCAGCAGGGGCGGTAAGGACCACTTCTCGCACCGCCTGGTGGCCCTGGGCCTCACCAGGCGCGAGGCGGTGCTCGTCCTCTACCTGGTGCAGGCCGCCCTCGGCGTGGCCGCGCTGGTCGTCATGCAGGCCGATCTGCTCGTGGGCTACGCGATGGGCGTGGTCGTCCTACTATGCGCCGTCGTAGCCGTGTACCGGCTGGAGCAAGTAGACCTCACCGGCACCAACCCCGCCCCCGCCGGCGCGCCCCCCGCCGTGCCCTTGCGCCAGAGGCTGACGCGAAGCGCGAAACGCGACGCGTGAACGCCACAAGGCAGCAGCTAAACCCATTAGAAGACCTGCACAGGTTCAGAGCATCTCATACCGCCGGCCAGGCCCTTGTAGATGGGACTCAGTGGAGCTACATTGCGTGCGGCCAGGGCGATGAAACGCTGCTGCTGCTGCCGGGCGCGCCGGGGCGTGCCGAGACGGCTTTCCAGCACATATTGGCCCTGGAAGGCGATTACAGGATCATCGCCCCCAGCTACCCACCACCCCTCTCTACTATACGCGCCATGCTGGCCGGGCTGGCCGGCATAATGCAGGCCGAGGGAGTGGAGAAAACTCACGTAATAGGCGGCTCATACAGTGGGCTGATAGCTCAGAGCTTCGTGCGCCGCTTTCCCGCCAGGGTAAGCACCCTCGTATTGTCCGATACAGGCGTACCCCGAAGAGATAGAGCGAGAAGGTACGCGCGCTACCTGCGCATAGTCCAGGCGCTACCGCTCCCCGCCATACGCGCCCTCTGGCGGCTGGGGGCCTACCTCTATCTGCGCCAGATACCCCACGACAAACCTTTCTGGCGAGCCTACTTCCGCGAATTAACCTCGATGATCACCAAACAAGAGTGCGTAGGCCGGTTGAAGATATGGATAGAATTCGACCGCCACAGCCGCTTCACCCCACACGACCTCGATGCATGGCCCGGTAAAATACTCATCCTGCAAGCAGAAGTCGACTCAACATTCCCACCGCGCGAGCGAGCCGCCCTCCGCAAGCTCTACCCCCAGGCTCAAACCGTAACCTTCCCACACGGAGGCCACGCCGCCTCCATCGCCCACCGGGACCAGTATATAGCTGCAATAATTCAATTCCTGGCACTTTCCTCTCTGGCGCATGTATGAAAAGAGTGCAAGCCATTACGAAGCCGACCGAATCCCCATTGTCATCCCCATTCCTGTTTGTCATCCTGAGCGGAGCGAAGGATCTCGCTCTCTATCGACCAGGCGTAGTACGCGAACCAAGCCAATGCCGACCAACCCCATTCATATCCTTTGTATCCAATTCTTATATTTTACGCATGACCACTATTGAGCAGATAGCCCATACCCTCTCCTGGGCCTACATAGTAGAGCGCGGCCTGAAGCTGCTGGCCGTTGCGCACTTCTTCAACAGGCAACCGCCCCCCGCACCCGCTGAGTGGCCTGGCGTCACCCTGCTACAGCCGGTGACACGAGGGACCAGCAACCTGCAAGCAGCTTTGGAGGCAAGAGTGGGCCTGGATTACCCCGCTCATATACAGCACCTGCTGGTATGCGACACCCGTGACGGCAAATCACAGCAAGTATGCCGCCAATGGCTGGCCCGCCACCCCCACCTCGACGCCGCCATTGTTCAAGCCGAGTCGGCAAGCGGGATCGCATCAAAGACCGCGAAATTGCAGGCAGGCCTGGCCCACGCGCGCTGCGACGTGGTGTGCTGCGTAGACGATGATATTATCCTGCGTCCCAACGCGTTACGCGCCATGATCCCCTACCTCTGCGAGCAGGGAGCAGGTGCGACCTTCGGCCTGGCCTGCTACACCGATTGGAGCAACCTGCCGTCCAGCCTGATGAGCGCATTCGTGAACTCAAACGCCCTACTCACCTACATCCCCGGCACCTATCTCACCGAGCCGTTCACCATCACGGGCCATATATTCGCCGTGCGCAGGCGCGTCCTTCAAGACATGGGCGGGTTCGCCGGCCTGGAAACCAACATAGCCGACGACCACAGGTTGGCCGAAAAGATACGCGGCGCGCACCTGCGCGTAGTGCAAACGCCCATGATCTACGATGTACAAAACCATTTCGGCACCTTCAGAAAATACACGGCACAGATGAAGCGCTGGTTCGTCTTCCCGCGCCAGGCGCTCATCCCCTTGATGACGCCCAAAGAGCAGGCCATAACCCTGGCCTTAAGCGCAGGCAATATGATCCCCAGCGTCCTGGCCCTGATCGCCCTCCTTGCCAGGAAGCGCGGCACGCTAGCACCCCTCGCGCGCAGCCTGGCGGCCTTCAACGTCGCGTACACGCTGTGCGAATTGCTCTATCTGAAGCGCCTCACACCTCCAAACCGCCGCGCCCTCGTGTCAATAACCGCACTACTCTCCCCATTACAGATCGTGGGCGCGCTCCTATCGGGCAACGACATCGAATGGCGCGGACGCCGCCTCCACATCCGGCGCGGAGGCGACTTTACAGAAATCGAATAAACTCCCCCAAAAAATACTCCTTTAGATGTATCTTTTGCAAAACAGCCCCAAAACCTGTCCAGTTTTCGATGACTAATGCCATATAGCATATAGAGGGGATAAATGTGGACACCTCAACTTCTAAATAATTCTTATGCGATGCTATGGGACTCAAAGATCATGCCCGTTGAACACAAGAATGCCGGACAGGGTAGTCCGCCATGCGGACTTTGTTTGCGTAGCCCCCGATTA
>JBAURA010000419.1:0-1850 GCA_049580985.1 Chloroflexia bacterium | reverse complement strand
GAAATCAGAAGTCAGAAGTTAGATATTAGTTTAGCTCTGAACATCTAACATCTAACTTCTGATTTCTGACTTCTGATTTCTGATTTCTAATCTATGATACAAAGCCCTGGTTTGCTCGGCGGTCTTTTGCCAGGTGAAGTTCGCGGCCTGGCGGCGGCCTTTCTGAGAGAGATCTGCGCGGAGGTCGGGGTTGCGCCAGGCACATGCTATGGCTTCGGCCAGCGCGCCCTCGTCGTTGGGCGGGACCAGCAGCCCGGCATCGCCTACCACTTCCCGCAAGGAGCCGCCCGACGACGATACGACCGGGCAGCCTACCGACATTGCCTCCAGGGGGTCGAGGCCGAAGCCTTCGTAGGCGGATGGGTAGACGAAGAGGCGGGCCGCGGCCATGAGCAACGGCTTGTCTTCCTCGCTCACACGGCCCAGAAAGCGCACCGGCGAGCCTTCCCCGCCAAACCCCAGTCGCTCTGCTTCACCCAGCACATCTGGGAAGACGCCACCAGGCCCCGGCACGCCCCCGCCTATCGCCAGCACGGGCATGTGCTCTCCCGGTCCCTCCAATCGCGTGAGGACCGCGCGCCAGGCCCTCAGCAGCAATGGCACGTTCTTCCGCCTCTCGAAGCCACCCAGGTAGAAAGCGTACTCCTCCGGCAGGTTATGCCGCGCCCGCACCTCAGCCAATTGCGCCGGAATATAGTCTGGGTGCTCTTCCATGCCCAGGTAGACGGTATGCACTTTGTTGGCTGGGACGCGCAGCACCTTGATCACGTCGCGCCGAGAGGCCTCGGAATCGGCCATGATGAGGTCGGCGCGCCGTACGCAGGCAGCCGTCACCCTCAGATAGAGGCGCATAGAGGCAGAGCCTGCGTAGCCTGGCAGCACCCAGGGGATCATGTCGTGGGCCGTGACCACTGTCTTGACCTTTCGGGGCACGGGCAGAGGAGCCGACAGGTAAGGTACGTGCAGCAGATCGGCCTTCACACGTTTCGTCGCTCGTGCCACCTCACGCATCTCCCAGAGGATCTTGTCCAGGTTGCCAGCCCTGCCTCCCACAATGGGTGCGCGAGCGCCTTCTGCAACCGCCATGCGATCGCTGGTGGGAACATCCAATGCAGAGAGGCCAGGGGGTAGCAAAAGGGTGAAACGGTGGGACGGCGGCGCTACCGCCCCCAGAGCAGACCACAAATGCCGCAAGTATTGTCCCGACCCCGTGCGGGGCTGGTCCCAGAAATAGCCGTTGAACGCCACGTGCATAGCTGCTCAATTATATCATGGGCTAGGGGGAGGGTTGTCAGTTGTCAGTTGTCGGTTGCCGGTAATTGGTACGAACGAGAACTGACAACCGACAACTGACGACCCTCCCTCACCAGAATACGCAATACGCAGTATCCACCATGCTTGACGCTCGCGGTGAGGGGCTGTTATAGTAACCCCTGTTGCCCAAAAGGTGCGTTTGGGGACGAGCCAGTTGAGAGAAACCCTATGGATAAGCGTGATAACGGCGCGTCTACCGGGCAGGGCGATGAAGATGCAGCCTGGGACCGAACTAGCGATGACGCCCAGGATACTAAGCCTGAAGATGCCGAGGAAGTGCTGGGCCAGGAGCTTGCTTCGTTCGCATTCCTGAGGGAAGAGGACGACCGAGAGGTCAGGCTCCATTTCCGCGACGCCCCGGCCAACGAGGTGGCCCGCGCCTTCCGAAGGGCAGGCGCGTTCTTCATAACCATGACGGGCGAGCGTGCCCGCGCCATGCAGCCGCCACCTGCAAGCCTTCCCGACGATGCCGCCGGACCTACGGACGAGGAAATGCCGCTCCTCAGCCGGCGCCGGCGCAGAGGCAGGTCCGGCCC
>JBAURA010000418.1:0-8408 GCA_049580985.1 Chloroflexia bacterium | reverse complement strand
CCTGTTTGTGGGTGTAAGATCCACGCCTGAGAGAAGCCGAATCTCGCTCGAACGGATTCTTCGCTTCGCTCAGAATGACAAATCGAACCTGTGTAGCTATGTGCCACTTTTTCGTTTGTAAAGTACTCAGAATGACAAAAGGCAGTGGATTGGCTTCCTTGCTACATTTTCGTTAGTATAGCAGCTAAGACCGACCTAGAAAGAACCTCGTAGCATGCGCTCTACCATCTCGCTTCTCACTATCCTCGTCATTGCAGCCCTAGCAGTCCTACTCACCCCAGTCGATGCAACTCCCGCCCAGCCCACAGGCGACTTCGTCACAGTAGACGGCAACCGGCTACTCTACAAAGGGCAGCCCATCAAGCTGAAGGGCGTCAACTTCTACCCGAAGGACCAGCCCTGGGCCTACATGTGGACCCAGTGGGACGGCGAAGCGGCAAAGCGCGACCTCTCGCGGGCGCGGGAATTGGGCGTGAACGCCATACGCATCCTCGTGCCCTATAGCCCCTCCACCGGCTGGACCGAGAAAGACACAGGCGAGGTCGACCCGGTCTACCTCAACGAGCTACGCCAGATGGTGCAGATCGCGGGCGAAATGGACATGAAAGTAATCGTAGCCCTCTTCGACTTCTACGATCCGGGCAAAGAGACCCTATCCCCCGCCGAGGCCGAGCGGCGCAACAAGCTCTATATCGAGGCCATTGTGGGCGCGTTCGCGGCGGACGACCGCGTGCTGGCCTGGGACATACACAACGAGCCTGACCAGTACGCAAGCTGGCGCGACAACGATAAGCAGCGCGAGTTCATTGCCTGGATGGCTCATGTGGCGGTGGAGATCAGGCGACTCGACCCTAATCACCCGCTCACCATCGGCATGTCCCTCTACGACAGCCTCTTCATCGCCGACGACTCCGGCCCGCCCTACCCCGACGAGCCGGCGCGCGGCCTCTCCCCAGCCGACCTGAGCGACTTCCTCAGCTTCCACAGCTACAACGCGGGCAACATCGACTGGCAAATCGAATACATCAAGCTCCACTCCAACAAGCCCATCGTGCTCCAGGAGACCGGCTGGCCCAGCGGCCCCCCTTGCACCGATCCCATATACACCGAGACCCAGCAGAACCTCCTCTACCGACTGATGATAGAAGGCGCGAACAAGTCGGATATAGCGGGCGTACTGAACTGGCAGCTGTGGGACTTCCCGCCCGGTATCTCGCTGGGGTCCGGCAAGGAGTCGCACGAGGACTACTTCGGCCTGCTCACGCGGAACGGCGCCTGGAAACCCGCCATGCCCCTCTTCCGCGACGGCTGGCCCGTCGCGGGCGCTACCGCACCTGCCCCTCTCCTTCCAAGCCAGACTACCAGCAATCTGCCGCTCACGAAGCAGCCGCCACCCGCCACGCCCACCGACCCCAACTGGGTGCCGCCTCTCTACTTCCCGGAGACCGGGCACTACGCGCACGGCCTGTTCCGAGACTACTGGAAACGCTTCGGCGGGCTGGAGATATTCGGCTACCCGCTCACCGAGCAGCGCCTTGAGGGCGATTACTGGGTCCAGTACTTCGAGCGCGCCCGCTTCGAGTACCACCCTGAGTACGCCAAAACCATCCCCGATTGGGATAAGCTGGACAGCCAGGCCAGGCTCAAGCTACAGATACAGCTTACCCGCCTGGGAGCCGACCTGGTGGACAAGCGCACCAACGGCAAAGGCCATCCCTCCGTGGACCCACTACTCCTTCCACCGGATGCGATCTACTTCCCCCAAACCGGCCATGCCATATCGGGCACGCTAGGCAGCTATTGGCACTCGCACAACGGCCCCACCAACTTCGGCTATCCGCTATCGAGTCCAGCAGAGGAAGTCAGCCAGGCCGACGGCAAACCCTACACCGTGCAATACTTCGAGCGTACCCGCCTTGAGCTCCACCCTGAGTATGCAGGCACCCCCTATGAGGTTCTGCTAGGTCTGATGGGCAAAGAACTACTGGCGAGCAAAGGCTGCCGGTAATTGTGAGTTCCTATTTTCCGGCTCGTGTGGATCGTTGTAATGTATGACGGATCAAATCACCAATTGCCACAACCACCGCAATAGTCAAGAATATAGACAGAATTGTCAGCATGTTTGTGATAAAGACCCGAAAGTCATTACCAAGCCAATAATTGGCCGAATAATGGAGATACGAATCTTCTTTGCCTAGCTCGTTTATTACTACGGGTAACCCAAGCCATGCCAGGACAAGGGTCAGTAGAACCACAGTTTTGCTATCGTTGGTAGCTTTTTCTTGCAATTTCCTGCCCTCATCAAAGAGCCTGGCACGTTCCGCTGCCATCCGCATATCCTCAAAGTAGGTAATGAAGCTATTCACCATCTGAATATTGCTCATAGCATGTTCCAACGCTTCCTGCATACCTAGCACTCTGTTGAGCTTTGCATATTTATGCACAGCATAATCTGCCGTGCCAATATTGCTCGGCAAGGAAAATTGTCGTAGACGGGCAGTAAGCCGAGCATAATTGGATATCTGAGGCACAAACTCAGTGAGGTGCTTATCTAGATCCTCCAACTGAGCGAAGCGCCGGGTCGACATGCTGGCCGTAACTTTGTTATTGTTAGCACCTGATTGCTTAGGCGCTTTGGCCGAACCTTGCCTGGGGACATTTAGTTGTTGATTCGAAGCACCCTCTTGAGATGCTGTGCCCTGCGCCTCTTGCTGTTCCTCTTTATGAAGGTCGATCATCCAATCATTTACGAGTCTAAAAGCATAGCTTGTTTCCGAGTCTAGTAATCTCGCAACTGTGCGCAGTTCAAGAATGTAGCATATGGCACGAATGAGGCACTCCCAATACTCTTTATACCTAATAGTAGCAGGGTTGGGAACGCCAATTTGCCGCTCAGGGTCTTCATAGCAAATCAAGGCGTTATCGTTAGTGAAGATGCAGAATTCTTGGTTCCATCTTGAGGTATCGCCATGAAATAGCTCTCCCAGGAAGGCATCCTTAAAATCGGGGGATACAATTGAAACGCCTCCATTGGGATCAGCCTTAACTGTCTGGGTGCTAACGCTTTGCTTCCTAAAAGACTGATAGCTTTCGGGAACCAAATGCTCGCCAGTCTCATGGAGCCTACCATCTTGCACTATATCGGCTGCATTCTCAAGTAGAGTAGCTAACTCTTTCTTGACATCGTCCATATCTATTGGGGACGAATCGCTTGCACGCATTAGTCTGGTGATCTCAAAAATCGTGTACCTGAACCGTAGGTTATGTGATGCGCCAATATTCGTAAGATTGTACGGCTCCTCTATTTTGTTGAATTTAAGAGCGTGAATACGCTCCGGGTCTTTGATCTTACCATGCTCATCGAACTTCTCATCGACCTCATCAATAACTAGCTCGCAGTTGATCGCTTCGATGAAATGCTTCACAATAGCGTTAACACATACCCATTGCAAGGAATAATCTATTAAAGAAGCCAATTTATGAAGCCCGTCGATCTTATGCCTATCTTGCTCAACGCCTGGTTTCCCCAGCTCCATCTCTAATTCCTTCAAGAGAGGACGTCTTGCATCCAGCCCAAAAGCAGACCCGACGATATTCTGCAAAAGAGAATCATTCTCAGCTGTATCAGGCGCGCCAGGGAGGCAGTGCCTTTCGAAGATAACTTGAAAGACTCCGTAGCGCGATAGCATAATACGTTTGTTGTCCCATGCCTCCAACTCTCTCGTAAGCAAACCGTTAATTTTGTTAGCTATGTCGGTCCAATAATTGCTACCATCCTTCTTCAAAGCCATAATAACATCGTCTATTACTTTGTCATCCTGTATACGAGCTTCCAAAGGCCCAAGCACTTCATATACAGGCATGGCGTCCCTTCTAATAAGGTTCTGCGTCAGCACGCCTAATTGGTAGCCTCTGCTATAAAGGTTCTTCGGATCCAAAATATTGTTGACAGGTTTAAACTGAACTTTACTGTTAGGCGCGGATCGAGTTCTCGTATAAGGAGTCTTTGTTTCTTCATCTTCTGATAGCTTAATTACAGCAGCAGCAAATTCCCTCGAGCCACGTAACTGCTGGAACCAACGAAAGTGGCTCTTCCCAGACTGCCCGGTTCGGCGCGGAAAAGACCGTCTGCCGATGTTGCGAGTAAGCACTACCCGAATAGTTCCTTCTACTGAAATCTCACTAAGATTTATACTATTGCCGGGGTTAGCTTCTCCAGGTTGGGGATCGTTATTCAGTATGTTGCCAGGCTGGCTCTTTATCTTTTCTGTCTTATCCATTGGCAATGAGTTGTTAAACACAAACCTGATCAGCTGCCATAAAAGACCCTGGCCTCGAGTGTTATTCGTGGGTGCGTTGCCAGACCGACTGTTCATAATACCTCCATACTTCAACAGCAATGATATTCTTGAGCACAAACCAACTTGGCTGCCATACAAGGTGCTGGCAGAAATAACGGTTCGATTGTACAACGTTAAGTGCAATTAGACAATAGGTTGGACCATATAATACGCAATTTCGATATACGAGCCATGATCCAAGTGCATAAAAGATGAACGACCTGGCTAAATCGCTACTTTTGTTAGTGCTGGGCATCTACGTCCTCACGATGTCTGGGCACACCTACTCGCCCGACGAAGAGACCATGCTGGAGGCATCTCGGTCGCTGGTCGAACAGGGGTCGTGGGCTATGCCCGCCAGCGGCTCCCTGGTGCAGGTCGAAGGCGTAGATGGGCGTACGTACAGCCAGTACGGGCCGGGCCAGTCGTTTGCCGCCGCGCCCTGGGTGGCCGCCGGCAGGCTCATAGGCACCATCTTCCCGAAGGACCAGGCGGGCTTTCCCCTGCGCCTGCTCCTCGGCACTTACAACGCTCTGATCACGGCTGGCATCGTGGCCCTCTTCGCGGCGCTCGGCCTCGCCCTCGGCTACTCACGGCGCGCCTGCCTCATAGGTGCCCTGGCCCTCGGCTTCTGCACATACTTGTGGCCCCACGGCAGGACCTTCTTCTCCGAGCCACTGACGGCCCTCGCCCTCTTCGCCTCCTTCTACCTGCTGGCAAAAGACAGAACACGTACCACAGAGACTGGACACCCCACTCTACCCCTACACACCCTCGCGTCAGGCGCGCTATTCGCACTGGCAATCGCCACAAAGGTGCAGTACGTAGTAACGCTCCCTGCCTTCCTGATATACCTCACCTGGCGTGGCTGGGATACCCCAAAAAACCAGGACAACACACAATCCAAAATCCAAAATCCAAAATCCAAAATCCAAAATTTAGCATTCTGGCTATTCGGCCTGGCGCTCGGCCTCCTGCCGCTCATGCTGTACAACTGGCTGGTGTTCGGGTCGCCCCTCTCCACGGGCTACGGCCTGGACGCCGCCAACACCCTCACCAACCCCTTCTTCGAGGGGGTGCTCGGCCTGCTCCTGTCGCCGGGCAAGGGCCTACTCTGGTTCGCGCTACCCCTGTTGCTCGCCCTCTGGGGTTGGCCGCGCTTCGCTGGGACCCACCGGCCCGAGGCCGCTTTCATAGTGGTCCTGGCCTTGCCCGTCATCGGCCTGTTCAGCCTCTACTCCTTCTGGCACGGCGACGGCTCCTGGGGTCCGCGCTACCTCATCCCCGTGCTGCCGTTCCTGCTGCTGCCAATGCTTGAGATCTCCGACGAAGGACGAAAGACGAACGACGAAGGTGTCAATGAATCATCGGCACCAAACGTCCTTCGTCTTTCGTCCTTCGTCTTTCGTCGGTTATCCCGTCTCCTCCTCTCAACCGTGCTTGCCCTGGGCTTCCTGGTGAACATGCTGGGGGCGCTGGTCAACTTCGATACTTATATCAACGTGGTAGACGACCTGAATACCAGGCACTGGGCTGCTCACGCATCCCCCATCTTCGGCCACCTCAATCTGCTGGCCCAAAGGACAGAGGAGTGGTCGCTACGGCTCATGCCGGGGGCGGGCACAACGCTCTTCACCGGCGGCTTCTCGTACAGCGAAGGGGACAAGTCGCGTGGGGACGTGCTCCCCAGGTGGACCACGGGCGCCGGCATCATGCAGATCAGGCCGGAGATAGGCATCGGACCGGCGCTAAACGTCACCCTGCGGCTGTCCGACCACCGCCCCCCGGAGTTGCCACGCGCCGCCGTAACCATACTGGTGGACGGCGCACCCACGGCAGCATCAACCGCGCCCGTACCCGGCCAGCCGGTCGCCACCGACTACACATTCACCATACCCAACCGCCCAACGACCCTCACTATACAGTCCGACACCTGGAACCCCTCCACGGTGCAGGAAGGCGCTCGCGACGAAGACATAGGCATGAAACTGGAGAGCATCAGCATAATCCAGGAGAGACGCCCCTTCCTGAACGACCTGGTGGAAGCGATGCCCGCCCCTCCATACTACCCGCAGCCCAGGTGGTATTACGATCCCGGCACGCACCATTTCGCCGACATATGGCCCATCTACATGGCCGAAACCGGCATGGGCCGCAAGACAATGTTGGCGCTAGGTCTGCCCTTCGTAGCGCTGGGCGCGCTGCTGGTCTTCTTCGGCGGGCGTGGCCTGAAGGCCGCTGACTGATAATCACAAACCGCTACACAAAATAGACCCTGTTTTCAACGCAACGAATAAACAAAAACCTCTGCTATCTCTGCATTAGAAAACATAGCTAATCAGGCCATGAAGCTTAGGGATTACACTCAGATCTATGCAAACTATTGACAAACGTTGAACAAAGTGCTATACTCCCCTTACTATAATCATAAAGGGTCACGGTAAGGAGAAGATGACATGTTACTGATAATCGGCGGCACGGGCTTTGTCGGAGGCTATATCCTGGAAGCCCTCGATGGCAAGATGCCGCGCAACCAGGTACGGGTAATGTCCCGCGATCGGGAGAGCCTGGCGAAGCTGAAGGCGCAAGGATACGACGTCGCCGTGGGCAACGTCACCAGCCCGGACGACCTGCGCCACGCCATGCAAGGGGTAGACAAGGTCATCCACCTGACGGCGATCATACGCGAGGCGCGCGGCAAAGGCCAGACATTCGACGCAGTGATGGGCGAGGGCGCGGAGAACATGGTCCGGGCCGCCAAAGAAGCGGGCGTTGCACGCATCCTCTTCATGAGCGCGCTCGGCGCGACCGACATACCTACAGGCTATTTCAGGAACAAAATACGCGGCGAGCAAGCGGTCACATCAAGTGGCATACCCTACGTGATCTTCCGCCCCTCCTTCCTCATCGGCCCCGGAGGCGAGTTCGCGAGTCTCCTCAAGCAGCTGACCATGCTGCCCATAGTGCCCGTGCTGGGGCCGGGCGATTACCCCGTGCAGCCCATCTACGTGCGCGACATGGCACGCTACTACGTGCAGGCACTCGACGACGACCGCTACACCAACCAGACCTTCGAGGTGGGCGGCCCCGAAACCTTCGAGTTCAACGAGATGCTGAGGCAGACCCTTGAGGCGCGAGGCAAGAAGGGCTGGCTGTTCCACGCCCCGCTCTTGCTGGTGCGCCCCGTCGTCCCCCTCATCGAAGCGGTGATGCCGAAGCTGCTCACGATGGACCAGGTCGAGATGCTGGTCGGGGGTAGCAGCACCAAGGACAATCGCATCACAAGCCTGGGCGGGTTCGAGCTAACCCCCTTCCGCAAGGCCATTGAGATCGCCCTCCACTCGATGCCCCCGCCGACCTACGCCAAAGGGAAAGCCAACCCCAACCCCGCTGCCGCGTAACATACCGGATAACAAAAGGAGAGGACGTGCGTTGCACGTCCTCTCCTCATAAGCTGGCATATTTACGCCGACAGCGAGCGATCTATCTGGCGTCTGAGTTGCTCCTTGGGGGCGAACCCTACGAGGCGGTTCACTTCCTGGCCGTCCTTGAAGATGATCAGGGTTGGGATGCTCGTGATACCGTATTCGATCATGGTGTTCTCGTTCTCGTCGGTGTTCATCTTAGTGAAGCGCACCGCCTCGCCATACTCGTGGCTCAGCTCCTCGACGATGGGGCTGACCATGCGACACGGCCCGCACCACGGCGCCCAGAAATCCACCACCACCGGCGTCTCGGACGCGAGCACCACTGCCTCAAAATCACTTTCCACTACGCTTGCTACTATGCTTGTATCTGCCATTTTATATACTCTCCTTTTGTTATGCTGCGAAGCGCCTTTGCTTCTCTCAGACCTGACGGTTAGCCTCACAGCTAGCCACCCGGTCATTAGGATGATTATACCGTAGCGCTATATGGCAGTCAAGCGGATGTGCACCGGATAACAGGGTGAGCTAGAGCGCCCGCCGAGAGTTCGCTACGCTCATAATCGGGGGCTACGCAAACAAAGTCCGCATGGCGGACTATCTATCTCCTGGATTATGCCTTATAAATACGGAAATGTTGGGT
>JBAURA010000417.1:0-9681 GCA_049580985.1 Chloroflexia bacterium | reverse complement strand
AATACCTCCTCTCCGCGCGCGACCTGATGAAAATGGACAACAAAGGCATAGTCTGCGACGGCAAGCTGCGCGACCTCACCCTCTACGAGCCGAAAGGCGACGAGATCAGCCTCGCCAAGCAGGTGCTTGACAGGCAGATCATCGACATCAACGGCAAGCGAGTCGTGCGCGTGAACGACCTCCAGTTTGCCTACACCAACGGTAGATACTGGCTAGTGGCCGTAGACGCCAGCCCCAGCGGCCTTGCCCGCCGTGTCGGTCTCGACCGCGCCCTCTCCCGCATCTTCAGATCCCTCGGCGATCTCAATGGCCGCTCCCAGGCCAGCCTCATCCCCTGGGACCAGATAGACCCCACCGCTATCGGCCCGGCGGGCGTGCCCCTCAAGGTGTCTCGCAACGACCTCTCCCAGATGCACCCCGCCGACCTGGCCGACATCATGGAAGAACTGGTTCGCGTCGATTCCGAGGCCGTTGACTACGTCTTCTCCACCCTCGACCCCGAAGTGGCCGCCGATACAATGGAGGAGATCGACGAGGAGTTACAGGCCGACGTATTGGAAAGTATAGAGCCTGAGCGCGCCGCCGACATCCTCGAAGACATGGACCCCGACGAGGCCGCCGACGTGCTGGGCGACCTCTCCGCCGCCCGCGCCGCCGACCTCCTCAGCCGCATGGACCACGACGAGGCCGAGGACGTGCGCGAGTTACTGGCCTACCCGGAGGATAGCACCGGCGGTATCATGACCACCTCCTACATAGCCATCCCCGCCGAGCTTACCGCCGAGCAGACCCTCTCCCGCTTGCGCGAGCTTGCCCCCGACGCCGAGGACATCTACTACCTCTACGTCACCGAGGCCGACGAGACCCTCATCGGCGTGATCTCCCTCCGCGATCTCGTGATCGCGCCACCCACCAAATCGGTGCGCGACTTCATGACCACCCCCGTCATCCAGGTGCAGGCCACTGACTCCCTGGAAGACGTAGCCGCCATTCTAGCCAGGTACAACCTGCTAGCCATCCCCGTCACCGACGCCGAGGGCAAAATGCTCGGCAAAGTAACCGTAGACGACGCCCTCGACGCCGTAATCCCCGGAGCCTGGAAACGCAAAATGCCCCGCGTCTTCGGCTAACCGGCGATAGACGATGGACGATAGACGATGGACGATGGACGATGGACGATGGACGATGGACGATGGACGATGGACGGTCGTAATTCGTAATTCGTAATTCGTAATTCGTAATTATCGTCCATCGTCCAGAAACAAACCATGACCCACAAACCCACCCGCTTCCCCGACCGCACCCAGGCAGGCTACCAGCTTGCCCAGGACCTTGAGCGGTTCCTGCACGGCCAACAGCCCTTCGTCCTCGGCATCCCCCCCCACGGCGTGCCCGTGGCCGCCTCCATCGCCATCGAGTTGAACGCGCCCTTCGACATCATCGTGTCCCGGCGCATGCTCTCGCATGACAACCCCGCCGACACGCTCGGTGCCATCACCCCCGACCGCACCCTCGTCGTCAACCGCACCCTCATCTCCCAGCTCGGCCTCGACGATGCGCAGGTGGACCAACTCTCCATCCCCGAATGGGCCGAGGCCCAACGAGCCATGCAGCGCTACCGCCGGGGCAGGCCCTATCCCCACCTCGGCGGCTACACAGCCGTCATCGTTGACGACGGCCTCACCACGGGCTATACCGCCATGGGCGCTATCATCTCCGCACGCAAAATGGAACCCGACGCCATCGTACTGGCCGTGCCCGTATCCTCCCTGGCCGCCATAGAGCGCCTCCGCGACTACGTAGACTCCCTCCTTGCCCTGGAGATCAACGCCGAAGAAGATTTCTCGGTGGCCCAATACTACGCCCACTACCCCCCCATGACCGAGCAGGAAGTGATCTGGACCCTCGACCACCTCTGGCGCGACCGTGCCGCCCAGGGCTACACCGAGACCTTCTAAATGGGCTGTTGCGTCAGATTTGGAGTAACATGCTCACGTATCTCTTCACTCTCTGTGCCAACAATTCCACCAACAGTCTGTCTGACCTGTTCAGTTGCCTGGTCTATTGCTGTCACCGCCTCACTGAGCCTGGCCATTACAGCGTCAGCCTTATCGGTAAGCCCAGTCGCGGTAGATTCAATCCGATTGATCGCATGAGTTGCGCCTAGGCGCTCACAAATGAAAGCATTTATGAGAGAGTTAAGGGATATGCCTTCACGTTCTGCTTCCTGCACCAAAGCAGCATGTACAAATTTGGGAAAGCGTACTCGTAATTGCCCACTATAGGTGAGTTGCTCTTTTACCTTTGGTAGCTCCCAGCCTTTTCCTTCATAGACCGAGATCGTAGCTGCTATAACACTTTCCAATTCCGCTATAGCTTCATCACGCGTCTCACCAAAGGCCGACAAAGTGGGTATCTCGTTACAAGCAGCTATAAAGCCCTCGTCCTCATCACTCCAAAATACGTTTATGCTAAATTTATCCATCTTATTCCTCTAATGATTACTCTTCTAGTTATTGATCTTCCTACTCCTCTGCTTCTGCCAGCAGTTCAAGTTTCTCAATAACGTCCAACAATTTCCGCACCTGATACGGTTAGCCTCATTGTTTTTGCCGGGCTGCAAGGAGAGTGGCCGTTCGTATTTGTCGAGTGTATAGATTCTGTGACTCCCCTCCTGCCGCGCGAAAACAAAACCGTAACATTGAGCCAATGTACATATCTCTTCAAAGCGGAGGCTCTTCGCGGAATTGCGTGCACGCTTCAGTAGTTTTTCACACCTGGCCATGCGATCCTCAATTTAGCCCTCCTATTCTTGATAACATCTCGCCCCCAACTATATGGTACCATATACGGTACCACTTGGCAAGCCTTTTAGCTATTTATATGCAATTGCCCCCCAAATCCCTGACAGATAAGCAGTGAGAACTTAGTTTTCGCACTCTGTGTATCGGGCGTATTTTGGCCCATATTTCTGCTAGGCGAGAGCCTATTCGGTAATATATTGGGTATAATTCAAAAGGGCGTACCTGTTTTGATTACAGGTACGCCCTTTTGGTGCCTATTTTCTTGGTAGCGCGTAGGGGATTCGAACCCCTGATCTTCTCCTTGAAAGGGAGATGTCCTGGGCCTCTAGACGAACGCGCCACGACAAGGTATTACCCGCACAATTATAGCATTAACCTGACGCTTCCTTCAACCGTAACGTCACCAGGCACTATCAACGCCCAACGCTAATCGTCCGCGCCTCCTCGATGGTCCCGTTCACATCCACGCTTCGGTACGTGAAACTGCTCCCAGCCGGGAGGCTCACCGGCCCACTATACCGGGTATAAGGCCCGCCCCCGATCCTGTATTCGGTGCCCGCCACCCCCACATTATCGCGCGCCGTGATCGTTACCAAGTAGTTCGCGTTCTTTAGCGGCCCCGACACGCTGGCTTCTGAGACGGGAGCCACCCCATCCCTGAAATCAAAGCCCGCCCAATAACTGACCTCCGCCAGCTTCGTGTGCCCCGCCACCGCCGGGTGGAAGTAATCTCGCGTTGACACGTCGCTCGGCACGAACGCGGTGTTGAACACGGCGTTGTTGTCGAAGTGGCAGTGTATATACCCCGCGCACACCTGGGCAAGCTGCGTGTTGTAGTCCACCACCCGCTGCCGCACGCGGTTGCGCCGCTCCACGTCCGCCGGTTCCTGCGACTGCGGGTTGGCGAGCATCGACTGGCAGATACCGAGCAACCCCCACGTGAAGCGCGCCGACGCATTGTCCTTGAGGATAAACCACAGATTGTAGATATCCGGCACGCTCAGCACGTAAATGCGCGTATCCGGCAGTCCCGCGCTGAGCGTCCCCATGGCGGCCTGGAACTGCGAGCGGTAGGTAGCCACGGGCGTCATCTGGCTCTCGGTATCCGTACAGGCGTCGTTCGCGCCCAGCAGAATCGTCACGTATTGCGCGCCCTGGCTAACCGCGTTCCCCACCTGTCCGTTCAGGCCCGCCATGACCGCCCCCGTCACCGCGTCATTATAATTGCGCCCACTGGCCGGCGAGTGGTCGTGCAAGATGCGCGAGTAGTGGCTGTTCACCGAGGCCGCTATACCCGTGGACCACGAATTCGCCGGCGCATCTGTGAAAGGCGTGCCCCCAGTGTTGTAGGCGCGCGTGATCGAGTCCCCCATAGCGGCAATAGAGTCTGGGTAATCGACGATGATCGGGACCGTGACGGTCTCGGTATAAGCCGAGGCCGGCGTGCAGGTAGCCAACAGGACGGCCAGCACAACGAAGCCGGAGACGCCGAATTGGAGCCGCTTATTGGCATGTAACGCGCTCATAGGATCCTCTGCTATTCTACGTCGCTCTATCTACGGAGCTTCCGAACATAAAAGCTCCGCGCTATTGTAGCACATTCGCCCCCACTGCTGCCAGAACATATTTTCTTAAGTTGTTTTTCCGGCGTGTTGCCTTTTCTTTTATGAGATCTACAGGATACCCCTGTTATGATTAGGGCAGTTGCAAGACAAAACACAAATGGTGTGCAAATCAGATTAGCAACACATATAAAACAATAACCAACATAAAGAAAGGTAACATACAATAACATGAAAACTCGTATCGCACAGGTAATCAAAATCTTTGGCATCATGGCGCTCGTGGCCGCTTTCGCCGCCTCCGCCTTCCCCGCCCGCACCTTCGCCAACACCTCCACCGACTACGGTAAGGTTGTAGTCAACGTCTGGGATGCCACCAACCCCACGCCAAGCCCCAAGCCGGTAGCAGGCGCGATAGTAGAAGTGGTCAACTCCAAGGGAGAAGCCGTCATCAAGACCGTCACCAACAGCAACGGCGCAGCCAGCTTCCCCCTCCTCGCGGGTGCCTACAAGCTCCGCGTGACCGCTAAGGGCTACAACATGGGCGAAGGCTCAGTAGTGGTCGTGGCCGACACCACCAACACCGCCAACATCAACCTCATCGCTGCAAGCAATCGCTCTCGCTAACCTGACCCTCATTCTGCTACACAACTACAGCACACCAACCGGTAGAATGAGCTAAACAAAAGAGGCCGCTTCACCCGAAACGGCCTCCATCATATGAACAATAGGGACCTGGCAAGCGCCGGGTCCCTATTGTTATCCCTTCCGCGCTTCCGTGCCCTTGCCCCGCTTAATATGCTCCGCCACCTCCTCCAACATATGGTCCAGGTCGAAAGGCTTGGAGAGAAAACCCACCGCGCCTACCTCCCTCGCCCATTTCTCCGCGTCCCGTGCCGCAGTCATCACGAGAATAGGCACATCTGGAAACTGTGCCTTCGCGCTCTCCGTAAACTCCCACCCGTCCATCACCGGCATGCGCATATCGAGCAGCACCAGGTTTGCGTCCGTGTCGGCAAGCAAATCGAGGGCTTCCTTGCCGTTGCCGGCCTCGGCGACCGAATACCCCTCTTCCCGAAGTACGCTCGCCACCACCCGCCGCAAAGGCGCTTCATCGTCCACCACCAGGATCAATAACGCAGACGCCGCCATGCAATAACCCTCCTTATACCACGCTCCGTCGTGACGCGCCCGATAGCATGTATGAAGGGCACTAGCAGCAACTTACATGCCACAAGCGGTACTCACAGTCCTGACATGATCATATGAGAGCAGGGGTCCTATCAGGAAATGGGACGATGGGTGGCCTACAACACTAGTAGAAGTAGTAAGTGCTAAGGGAGTCGATTCCTTAACTCGAATGAGGTATTGTAATCTTGGACTAACTCATATATAATCAAGATCCCTTCTGTTTAGGTGGTACCTAGCCCGCGTTCGCTTTGAATGTGGGCTATATACATCCTTAGCCTGATACGCAGGCCGGTTAGCCATACGAAATAGCTAAGTGCGGCCAGAAGTTCTCAAGATAAGGAGTTCTAGATAGTTACTGTATCTAAAACACCCTGTATGGGCAATAGGAGAATATATGCCTGTAGGGCCCTTTAACCGCGAGCAGTTGCTTGCCGAATACCATATAAGCGAAGCTGCGTTCAAGCAAACGGGATTATCCTGGGATGAATTAGAGGGAATTGCGCGTGCTCACATAGCAGCCAAGCGAGAGCTAGAAAGTGTTGGGCGTATGGTAATCGACCAATTCGATGACGTGCCAGAGGTGCACTCTCTCAGGTACCGGATCAAGGATCCAGCCCATTTGGTGGTCAAGGTAATACGTAAGCGCATAGAACAGCCCCAGCGGGTAATTACGGTGCAGGATTATACCACACACATAACCGACCTTGTTGGGGTGCGCGTGCTGCACCTGACGAAGGAGCGATGGGAGCCAATCCACGATTACATTACAGGCAATTGGAAACGAAACGAGAAACCCACTGCGTACTACCGAGAAGGTGATCAATCAGAACGCATCGGTCAATACAGGGACAAAGGTTGCAAGGCCCTCAAACATAATAAGGGTTATAGATCGGTACACTATGTCATAAGGGTACCACTGGGGCGTACTATTCATAGGGTTGAAATACAGGTTCGTACTATATTTGAGGAAGGATGGGCCGAGCTCGACCACCACTATCGTTACCCCTCAAACCAATCAGGCGCTTCAGTTGATCGCCAGTTGACCCTTCTTAATATGTTTGCAGGCTTTGCCGACGAACTTGCTCAGGAGGTAGTATCTCGTGCCAAGGAAGAGGTGTCGCACGCTATTCAACTGATGAGTTATGAACAGCAAGTTAATTCCCAGCGGGAGAAAATTAAACGGTATATACATGAACTGAACCTCAAGACTCATGAGGAAGGTCGGCTTCTCCAAGAAATACAAAACCTGCAACAACTTACGCAGGAGCAGCAGGCTCTCGCAACAACTAATAGTAAAGAGCGCCCACTATTACTACATCGCTTCGAAGCTATCGGACGCGTTCTAGTCGGGGCGCTGGAATGGTTGTCAAATGTTCAAGTAATTCCGCCCGATGCGCTAGAACAAGCGCTAAGGCAGAGCCCCAATTTTCGGCTAGAAGATGAAGCATCTCTTCAAAAATTCATGGAGAACTACAGGAAGCGTTATAAGCTTGCTGCTAAAAGTCCGACGCAGCGACTAGCTTTAGAACCAGGAAATGTAGACCACAGACCATAACTTGCCTTATAATAGGTCTATTCAGCGCTGGGGAGGGCGTGTCTCTTAGAGCTGTATGATGCACCACGCGCATGCTGGGCTTCGCTCTAATGCAATCGCTTACTCTACACGTCGGGCCGCAGCTTGTCCCATGCGCTGCCCCGTTCGGTGTAGCACAAGGCAGGGTACCGCCATGAACCACGCACCAGTCACCGGGCCGCTGATCTTGCTGGTGGAGAACGACGACGATATTGCAGACGCCACAGGCCAGCTACTCCAATCGGAAGGCTATAGAGTACACAGAGTGCCGGGTTCGGTGGAGGCCGGGCTATACTTTGCCGAGCTAGAGCGGGCAGGGGAAAAACCCCCGGACCTGGTCCTGCTCGACGATCTTATGCACGAAGCGCGCGTGCTCGATCTGCTCAATACGCTGGATGCCCAGGGGTACACAAATCAGAGCATCGTCCTATTCTCAGCCTGGCCCGCGAGCAGGTTAGAGCGCCTGGCCCGGCGAATTAGAGCGGTAGGGGTTGTCGTTAAACCTTTTGATGTGGCGCGCCTGCTCATGGTCGTCAAGACCGCTGTAGGCTTAGGCTCAGACCGAGATTCGAGGGATACGGACACCCTTTTCTAGCACGCCGGCCCTATCGCCACGGAAATACCTTCTCACCGCCAGGGGGTGCTCAGCCCCCATATACGGCTCCCCCTTCGACCGTCGCTAATGACCCTCTGCCGATGGGGACGGCGGTACGTAGCTTGCGACCATATTTATCAGGTCATTCAGGTCGAACGGTTTGCTCAGGCAATCAACAGCCCCAAGCTCCTGGGCCTCCCTGGTCGTATTTACCAGGGCCGACATAACAACTATCGGTACCGAGATGCCCTCCGCCTCTGCCTGCTTGATAAAGGCCCAACCTGTCATTCGTGGCATCTGGAGATCGAGCAGGATCATATCAGGCCTCACCTGTTGCACCTTCGCCCACGCTTCCTCTCCATCTCTTGCCACCACGACCCGGTACCCTTCCCCTTCGAGCGCGCTAATCAGTAAATCTCTAATGGGTTCGTCATCGTCAACGACCAATAGGCTGGGTGGTCCTCGCATGTTAGACCTCCAGGGTGCCATAGTTATGCTGTGTGGGGTCCTTCGGGAGCGCCCGCCCCTTCTGTTCGCACTTGATAATGCTAATAAACTGTGCACGATGCGTGCCACTGTCGCTTGCCCGGCTTGCAGCATGTGTCCGATGACCACAAGCCGGGCCAATTTTGAGCAATATCGCCCAAACCCCTTGCCGGCACCTAAGTCAGGATGTATCTCTTCAGAAGCAAACACAGGCCCAGCCATCCAACCCCGACCAGCCACCCTCCCACCACGTCGGATGGGTAATGCACGCCCAGGAATATTCGGCTGTACCCAATAGCCACGATCAGCAGGGCGACCAGCCCAAGCCGCGAGAGACGCCAGCGCACCGGGCGTTTCTCCTGCCGTGCCAGTGCCAGGTAAGCCAGCGCGCCATACGCGCACAAGCTCATCGTAATGTGATTGCTCGGGAAACTGGAACCGGAAGGGTCCTGCCGGTGGAGGGTGTGCCGGGGTCGAGGCCGCTCGACTACCAGCTTGAGAACTTTGTTGAGAAGCCCGCTGCCTCCAATCGACAACGCCAGCGTAAGGGCATCGGCCTTCCGGCCAGTAGCAACCCACCTGGCCCCAACCAATCCGGCCACCGGATAAAGGGTCCACGGTTCCCCCAATGCGCTCATCAGCCGCATTCCCTGCCTGAGCGCCGGATTCCTCAGTTGCCCCGCGTTTTCAACCAGGGCCTTGTCGCTTTTGTGTACCTTCTTTCCGAGTCGCTTGAGTGCGCCCTTTGCTTCCATCGCTCTCCTACCTCCGCTCGGTGTTGCCTGTGCTCGATCGTTTTTAGCGATAGCTAAGCGAGATCCATGCCACTGCCGCTTGCATGTTAAACAAAAAGACCGCATCAGTGCTGTGCTCTATGCACACACGATGCAGCCAATATTCTTGAACTTGTGGGCGAGCCTGGTCTCGAACCAGGGACCTCAGTCTTATCAGGACTGCGCTCTAACCAACTGAGCTACACGCCCAAGCCACTCTATTATACCAGACCGCCCCCCTCTTTGCAACCGCGCACCACCCACGGGCCAGCCCCTATTTCAGGCCGTATCCATCTCAATTTCCCCGTGCTTTTACTCAAAACCCCCCAAATTGCCCTAAAAATTAACCCAAATGGCTACTTGTATTTGTAGAACACATGTGCTATAATGTTACAGAAAGAACTTTCACCCTCTTTGAACGCACAAGGAGGGACATGCGGACCCTGGTGTCCCTATGTACCGGCGGTAACACCTGCCACCCTGCGACTAGCCTCACAATCCTAATACCGTGCCCAACGCCTAACCAATACGCAATACGCAGTAAGCAGTAAGCACCAGCACCTTACCACCGAGGCTAGACGACACGTTGCGTGCCAAGCACAGGCAGCCTACGTGCCACGTGTCACGCCCGAACCACCTACCCGCTGGGGTAGGGGCTAGGCTCCTGTTGCCCACGCGGAACACGCTCCAGTTGCGC
>JBAURA010000416.1:0-2711 GCA_049580985.1 Chloroflexia bacterium | reverse complement strand
GTGAGCAGACTGGCGAAGGTGTGCATGAAGAAGACATCGACCCTTGTATCGTCAAAGTTGCTCGTCGGCCAATGATTCTGCTGCTGGGCATAGGTCTTCTGGTCCAGGGTGGGTAGGGTCGTCTCGGTCGGCGTAGCGAAGTTGTCGTTAATTCCGGCTTGAAAGGATGCGGGGTAGGGGCAGGTCTGAGTAACAGTGGCGGTGGCAGTGACGGTCTGGATAGTAGCCGTCAGGGTGACCGTGGCGGTGGCGGTATGGGGCTGGATAGTAGCCGTCGGAGTGAACGTGGCGGTAGTAGTCGGCGTATTAGTGGCCACCAGTTGGACCTGACGCCAGCCGGAAAATTCCGAAGTATTGCCGACATTATTCGTGGTTGTAGCCGCGATGTAATAGCCAGCAGGCACGCCGACATTCAGGGTAGTCTGGCTTATACCCACAGCGCAGCCGGTAGGAACTGTAACCAACGGCGCGGCGCCCAGGTAGATCTCTCCCTCACCGTGGCCTGACGTATCAGCAGTGACACTGGCGAAGAACTCGAGTATGTAACCGGAGCCGGCGACGCCGTTAAACGTCCATTGCACGGTCGTGCTCGTCCCATTTGTGGTGGCCGAGCTTATATCGGGGAAGTTTTGCAACTGGTTGGGGCCGGTATCTGCATCGCATGGGAGGTCGTTGTTGGTGACACCGTTGTTGTTCAAGTCAATACCTAGGTCGCCAATACCCAGGCCATTGTCATGGATAGAGTTGGCAGAGATAGTGTTGCCGGTGCTGTTGTTGACACTGATCCTCACCCCATCGAACCCGTTATAGGCGATGCGGTTGCAGGCGCCGGTGCAAGGACCGCCCAGCGTGACGCCCGACGTACCGCCGATCAGGTTATTCGAGGCGGATTGGATAGACACCCCGACGGCGGTATTGCCCAGCGGGCCTGTGCCGAAGGCATCAGTGCCGATAAGGTTCCCGAACACCTGGTTATTGGTCGAGCCGCCTGCGATCCACACACCGTGACCAATATTGCTGGAGATCACGTTGCCCAACCCCTGCCCGATCCCACCGATCAGGTTATTCGAGGCGGATTGGATCAACACCCCAGTGTTGGTGTTCCCCAGGGCTTCGGTGCCGTTGGCCTTGGTGCCTATGTAGTTGTTCTGGACGATGTTGCCGGTGGACAATGGGTTGCCTATAAGGACGCCGTTTTGGCCATTAGCGCTGATCAGGTTGCGGTCGCAGAGCAGATTGGGGCTGGTGGGGTAGGTGCCGATGTAGTTGTTGGGGGCGTCCTCGACATATACTCCTGTCCCACCATTGCCCCGGGCTTGGGTGCCAGCGGCGTTGGTGCCTATGTAGTTGCCCATGATCTTGTTACCGCCGTTGGTTAGCAGCGAAATGCCGCGCAGGCTGAAGCTGCTGATGATTAGGCCCCTTACGGTACTACCCCCGGCGGTGATAGTCAGGCCGCTGCTGAAAAGGTTGTTGCCGTCCAGATTGATCAGAAGGCTTGCATTGTCACCGATGGGGGAGTTATTGCAACTGCTGCCCGGCTGGGTGTAGCCATCAATCACCACTGGGTATACAATTGTGGGCAGGGCCGTGAGCGGCGTGATCGTCTGCACGCCGCTGCCTGGGATGGCGAAGTTGATTGTGTCAGCGCCGCTCCCGCTGTTAGCGTTGTTGAGTGCCCCGCGCAGGCTACAGTCGTCGTTGGCCGCGTCGGTGCAGGCGGTGAGGTTCGCGTCGGAAGTGGTGTCTACCGTATACACAGCAGACGGCGCCTTGAGGGGGTCGCCCGGGGCCAGCGGGGCAACGGCTGCCGCAGGCAGCCGGTTGCTCAGGCTGGCGCTCGTGCCCTGGCTGCCCACCAGGAGCGGGATAAACAGGAACAGGAAAGCAAGCACTCCATATATGCGCATGTGCTTCTTCATCGCATTACTCCTTCCATTGTGTTGGCTACGGTGGTAAACCAAACACTGACCGATTGTAATTATTCTGTTTGGGCGAATCAGGCGAAATAAACTTCCATAACTGGCACCTCCTCCACAACAAGCATTGCCCACATTAGCTCTCTGCAGCCAGGGCACCCAACCCGCGTAGGGAACGGCTACCCGGCTCGCGGAAGAGCTTGACTGCCAGCTCATAAGCGAGGACGCTCTCAGTTATGAGAGTGGGTTGGCGCTGTTGCGCCTTTTCAGATGTGAGTTATGGCAACGGAGGTGCAATAAAATAAGATCAACGCCTACACAATAAATCGTGCGCACTGGAGTTAACAGTATCATTACATCTCTGTACGTTAAGTATTATACCACAGAATATTGGGATTTGATCAAGAATAATAAGATTTGCTGTAAAGAACGATATTGCAACATAACAGCGCGGAAATCTTTTATAAACAAAAAGAGAGCAAGTCATACGACTCACTCTCTACCTCCTTTAGATTTCCGCTTTGCGTTGTACGTCTTACCTGCCCCCACCTAACAATGCCACGATTGTAGGCAGCGAGTCCTTCGCATAATCAATGATCGGCCACGATACAAAGAAGAAGACGAGCACCGCGATGGCCGCGCCCACCAGCGTGTAGACAACCGTGGGCGAGGACCGTTGCACGCGTATGGAGCGCGGCTCCTCGAAGTACATATACCAGATGATGCGCAGGTAGTAGAACGCCGCCACCGCGCTGTTGAGCGCGCCGACCACCGCCAGCCATGCCAGGTCGG
>JBAURA010000415.1:0-2520 GCA_049580985.1 Chloroflexia bacterium | reverse complement strand
CGCATCTGCTGGCTGGGCTACGGCGAGCGCGCCCACTTTGGGCAGGTGGTCAACCGCATGGTGCGCGACGGCGACCTGGTCGCCCCCATCGTCATAGGCCGCGACCACCTCGACTCCGGCAGCGTGGCCTCTCCCAACCGCGAGACCGAGGCGATGAAGGACGGCAGCGACGCCATCGCCGACTGGCCCATCCTGAACGCCCTCATCAACGCCGTCGGCGGCGCGACCTGGGTCTCCGTCCACCACGGCGGGGGCGTGGGCATAGGTTACAGTATTCACGCCGGCCAGGTGATCGTAGCCGACGGCACCGACGAGGCAGCGGCCCGCCTACAGCGCGTCCTCACCACCGACCCCGGCATGGGCATAATACGCCACGCCGACGCAGGCTACGACGAGGCGTTGGAAGCCGCCCGCCGCTTCGGCATACGCGTGCCGATGCAGGACTGAATTACGGAGTAGATATGTCACTATACGGTCGTTATGGCACGCTCACTGCCAAACCGGGAGAGCGCGACAACCTCGTCCAATATATGTTGCAAGCCGCCGAGTTGGTCAGGCCCCTGGAAGGCTGCATTATGTATCTCATCAATACCCTACCCGACGAGCCTGACGCCGTCTGGATAGTCGAACTATGGGCCAGCAAAGAAGCGCACGCCGCCTCCCTCACCCTGGAAAGCGTGCGCGCCCTCATTCCCCAGGTGCTCCCTCTGCTGGCAGGCGCGCCTACAGGCAGTGAGTTTCTGCCTGTAGGCGGAAAAGGGGTATGATATAACAAGCAAGTAGGTTCCGCACACTTGGAAAGGTAGGGTTGAAATGTCACTCCTGGATCGCATAACTATTGACCCTGACATTTGTCACGGTAAGCCATGTATCCGTGGTAAGCGTTATCCGGTCGAGGTATTGCTTGAATTACTTAGCTCAGGTATGACCATTGACGAAATACTGGCCGACTATGAAGACCTTGAGCGTGATGACATTCTTGCGGTGCTCGTCTTCGCCGCACGTTTGAGCCAAATAAAGCGTATGGAACCCTTGCTGACATGAAGTTTCTTTCTGTTATAGAGCTATAGAGCATAAGTATTTCCCCAACGAAAATGTGTCCGAATCGAGCACCAAGTATCTTTTGTCATTCTGAGCGAAGCGAAGAATCTGGTGGGTAGGGATTGTGTGCATTGCTCAAGATCAACCCTAACCTAAGACAAGATCTCTACCCACCAGATTCTTCGCTTCGCTCAGAATGACAAAGGATACTTGGTGGGCTTCCTTCCTAATATTCTCGTTAGCAAAGTAACAAGTAACCAACATGGAGCCGACGTTGTCGCAACAAAAGTACACCTTCGACCTGACCTACACCCCACCCGATTTCACTCAACCTCACCTAGCGACCGCCCCCGACGCTGCCTGCGAGCCTGCCAGCGCCGACGGGCTTGCCCCTACCACCTTCTACTCCTCTACCAACTTCCCCACCTACATCAAGCGCGAGGGAGATTGGCTGCTGGCGAAAAAGCCCCGCATGGACGCCCTCATCGTCTGGGACGAGAAGACCCGCGAGTTCGTCTGCACCGAGATGCGCAAGGTCCGCGCTGGCCAACCCGTCGTCACTGGCACCAGCGAGGATGGCAGCACCGGCCTCCTGGCCTACCACATCGGCTTCGTCTCGACTATCGGCACGGCGGGCGAGGCCTTCACTTTCATGGCGAGCGGCGCCTCCCGCGAGAGGCCGATCAACTACCGCCGCGTGGCGGAGTTGCTCGAATGGGACAAGCAGCGCAACGGGCGCAGCATCTGGGTCCTCGGCCCCGCCGTAGTCCACGCGGGCGCACGCGACCACATGGCCTGGCTCATCGAGCACGGCTACGTGGGCGCGGTCTTCGGTGGCAACGCGGTGGCAGTGCACGACCTCGAGCGCGCCCTCTACGGCACCGCCCTCGGCATGGACCTAGAAGGGCACACCGTCATCGGCGGCCACCGCCATCACATGGACGCCATAAATACCGTCCGCCGCGCAGGCAGCATCGCGGGGGCTGTCCAGGCCGGTATCATCCCCGGCGGCATCATGCACGCGCTCGTCACTTACGGGGTGCCGTTCCTACTCGCAGGCTCCATCCGCGACGACGGCCCGCTCCCCGGCGTAATCACCGACGTGCTCGAAGCCCAGGACAAAATGCGCTTCTTCACACAGGGAGCTACCCTGGTGGTGATGCTCGCCACCATGCTCCACTCCATAGCCACCGGCAACATGATGCCCACCTACATAGACCGCGACGGCAAGATCGAGCCTGTCTACACTATCGTGGTTGACCAGGAAGAGATGGTGATCCAGAAACTGGTAGACCGCGGCACTCACCAGGCCTTCGGTATCGTCCGCAACGCCGACGACTTCCTGAGCCGGGTGGTATCCGAGCTGAAGGCGCTGCATACATAGAGGCTAGCTAAGTGTAGGGGCAAGGCGCTGACTTGCCCTGGCCGGGCACATACGGTGTAGGCTGTTATCGTGCTCTTAGAGGGCAAGTCAGCGCC
>JBAURA010000414.1:0-4335 GCA_049580985.1 Chloroflexia bacterium | reverse complement strand
TCGCGTCGTTCCATTCCTTCGCGTACGCCTTCACCGCGTCGTACGACGGCCTCTTGCTGCCGTCCCGCCGGATCACGCCCCACGCGATCCGCTCGTCGCCGGGATCGGTCGATATATTGGGCGTAGCCATGTTCAACTGGAACAGCAGCATCGCCCCCATCCACGGGTACTGGTCGCGGCCCATCCGGAACGCCTGCCCGATGTACTGCGCCTGCTCCGCCTCGCTGACCTGCGCGGCGTATTCGTAGCCAGGCGCTGGCTTGTCGGTGCTCGCCCACCCGAACTCCGTCAGCCACATCTGCTTCTGCCCGTCGCCGTTCTCGAGCATCACCTGCCTGAGCTGCTCTATCCGCCGGAAGTAGAAGCTGGCATGATTGTTCCAGCCCGGCCCGGCCCCCGGCTTGTCAGGGTGCAACGTATCGGGCGGGTTGGCGTTCGAGCCTGGGTGCGCCCCCAGCACGTCGAAGTAGCCCTTCAGCTCCCCGCCGTTATAAGCGTACAACCTGCGCAGGAATATCACGTCGTCCACCGCGATCTCAGGGTTGTTCACGCCCGTTGGCGTCAACGCCGCCGAGATCACCACCGCCGTCTGGTCGCTCGCCTTCACGCCCCGGTAGCCAGCCTTCAGGATCTCCGCGTAGCGCGCCGAGATCACGTACTTGCCCACCTCACGCGCCAGGTTCGACTCGTTCCAGATATGGTAGCCGATCACCTTCCCCTTGTACCGCGCCGCCACCAGCTTCATGAACTTCTCGAACTCTGCCGGGTCGCGCATTTGCCCCTGCTCATCGGCCAGCCACGGCGGCGTGTGCACCGGGTGCAAGATCACCTTGATCCCCGCCTTCGCCATCTCGTTGACCGCCCCATCCAGTATCTGCCACTTGTACTCACCCTTCTTGTTCTCCAGGTGGTACCACGACATCTGGTGCACCGCGTACTTCACCCCCAGGTCCTTCAGCCAGGTAACTATAGGCGCCGGGTTATCCTCGTATATCCACACGTTCATACCGGGCGCGGCGTGCGGGCCGGCCAGCAACGGGTAGTGCTGCGGCCCCGACGACATGCCCAGCACCTGTATGCCGTTCGCGTTCGGCTCCTGCGGCTTGAACACCTTGTCGTACCTGAACTTGCCCAGTTGCGACAGCAGCACGTCGTAAGGCGGCTTGTTCTCAGGGTGGTACTCGAACACCGCGCGCTCGAAATATTGCACCAGGTAGGTCTTCCCGTCGAGGTCCGATTTCTCCTGGAACTCATCCGAAATGGGATACCCCTGCTGCGCCAGCCCGCCGTTCTTCTCCCAGTATTCGCGGAACTTGCCGCCTATCGTCTTCCCCGTCTCCGCGAACTTGTGCGGGTTGACCGTGCTCGCCTTCTGGTTGGGCGCGCCATTGGGGTACTTCTGCTTGTACAGGAAGTTCCCCAGCAGGCTCAACAGCACGTCGTTGGGAGCCGCAAGCTCAGGGTGCAACTCGAACACCGCCCGCTCGAAATACTGCACCGTGTAGATCTTCCCGTCGGTCTCCGACTTCTCCTGCATCTCCTCCGCGATAGGGAAGCCCTGCTGCGGCAGGCCGCCATGCGCTTTCCAGTAATCGAGGAACTTGCCGCGCACCGTCTTGCCTGTTTCGGCGAACGTCTGCACGCTCCTCCCAACGGGCGCTGTAGACTCGGAGCCGCCCACGATCACATCGGCCACCATCCAGGGGTGCCACTCGCAATAGTAGTGGTACTTGCCCGCCACGGTGAACTTCATGCTCCACTTCTGCCCGGTCCTGATCTCAGGCGATACGTTCAGATATGGCCCTTCAAGGATCGCCACGTTGTGCGGGTCCGGGTCATGATTTACCCACTCCACCGACTCGCCCACGGCTATCTTGATGGTGGTGCCCTCGGTAGCCTGAGCCTGGTACTTGTAGTCCTTCATCGCCACCGAGAAATTAGCCGCCTTCGTAATGCTGCTGTTGCCCACGAAGAGCGCGAACGCCACCACGGGCGCGGCCAGCATGAGCAGCACTTTGATGCCCATAGGCAAAAACGATTTCTTCTTCAATCCTCTTTTCACTATCCTATCCTTTCCACCGACAATCTATACTGCGATTCATATTATCAGGCCGCCATGCCACAGGCCGCAGCCTATGAGTGTATACCCATTGTTAATAAATACGTCGGAGGGATACAGCACGAAATATGCCCGTCGCGGCCATCCTGTAGGGGCGGACCCGTGTGTCCGCCCTCTATCCTTACCCTAATCTTGGCGGTTCTCCAACAAGGCATACACACGGGTCCGCCCCTACGAAACACACAATCTCACGTCTTTATGCGACAGCATTGTGGCGCTGACATGCCCTACGTGTCAACGAACCAGTTTTGTTATCCGTTCTAAGCTATAATGTGCGCGTGAATGGCTTCTACGCCTTGCCGCCGCTCCTCGCGCACCTGCTTGAGTTGCTGGTCCTCGCGCTGCTCCTACTGGTAGCCACGGGGATAGGTTTGCGTCTATTACGGCTCCTGCGCGTCCACCATATGTTGAGCCTGGGCGAGCATCTCCTCTTCAGCCTGGCGCTTGGCCTGGGCGCGCTCTCGCTACTCATGTTCGCTATGGGTCTGATCGGCGTGATCGACCTCCCCGCCGGGCTGCTCGTGCTGGCCGCGCTTGCCGCAGGCTCTTATGCGCCTTTGCGCGAGATATGGCCCCACTTCGGGCCGTTCGCACACGCCGCGCTTCGAGGATTGCGCTACCCCCCCAACCTCTTCCTCGCCCTCATCATCTTGCTGGCCGCAGGCACCTCGCTCATCAAAGTGCTCGCGCCCGTAGCTACGCAGGACGACCTCATGTACCACCTTGCGTTGCCCCGGCGCTACATAGAAACCCACTCACTCGTTTTCTACCCCGACAGCACCTACAGTGGCTTCCCCCAGGCTATGGAGATGCTTTATACCTGGGGCCTGCTCCTGGGTGGCGACCGCCTCTCCGTGCTCCTCGCCTTCAGCGCGGGCATGCTTGGCCCCGCATCCGTCGCCCTCTTCGCGAAGCGTTACCTCAACCCAAACCAGGACGGAGCATGGCGCGCGCTCCCCCTCCTATGCGCGGCCCTCTTCCTCGGCATGCCCCTGACCGGCTTCGTTCTCCGAGCCGCCAACACCGACCTCGCCCAGGCATCCTTCGATTTCCTGGCCCTCTACGCCTTCATCCTCTTCATCACCAGGCAATCGGTCCCGCAAGTCAACCGGGACAAAGAGCAACCCCACACACTCCTACTCATGGCCGGCATCTTCGCAGGCCTCTCATTCTCCACCAAATATTATGGGTTCGCGATAGCCGCCTTTATCGGCATAGCACTAATAGTCACCTGGCTTACCCGCCGGAAGCAGCCTGCATTCCTCTCCCTGCAAACAGTGTTGGCAGCTTACTTTATGCCGCTAATATGCCTGGCGTCACCCTGGCTCCTGCGAAACGCGTTCGCCACAGGCAACCCGGTATGGCCCCTCGCCGGGGATCTCTTCGGCGGCCTCTACCTTTCGCCAGCCGCGTCGCCGCAATCACCCGAAGCTCTGCTCGGCAGTGCGCCGGGCTTTAGCCCCCTCAACCTCTGGACCGGCCTTGAATACATGTGGCAGGCCATGACTCGAGGCCCCCTGACCATCGACAACCAGGTCCACAACGTCAGCCTCGGCTTCTTACTCCTACCCACCCTCTTTGCCCTCCCTTTCGTCCGGTGGCACGCCTCTGTACGTTGGCTTGTCGCGGCAGGTCTAGGCTACTGGCTCCTGTGGGCCTTCTTCTTCTCGCGCACCAGCGCGCGCTACCTCTCGACCTTCTACCTGCTGTGCGCCCTGCTAGGGGCCTACGCCCTCGTATCGCTGGCAGCCCGCTTCCGGCAGCCCATCCTGCGACTCCTGCTCGGAGCGCTCATAGGCGGGCTATTGCTGCTACAGGTCGTCCAATCAGTCACGAGCCTGGGCTACTATCTGCCCGCTGCCTTCGCACTAGATCGGTCTGCGGAGGAACAATACCTGGCCGCCCACACAGACGACCACCCAATGATGCGCTACCTCGCGGAAAACACCCCGCCAGGAGCCGTAATCTACGTGTGGGACGGCCAGCCGAGGGGCTACCGCCTCCCGCGCCCCTACGTCTACGCGCGGCTAGTCCCGCTCTACACCGGCTTCGGCTCCCCACCCGACCAGTGGCGCGCCCGCCTGCGCCAGCTAGGCATCACCCACGTCCTCACCCACGCGCGCGACCGCCTCGCCCCCGGCCAACCCCTCGACGAAGACCCCTTCCAGGAGGCCGCACGCCTCTTCCAGGAACTCTACTTCGGGCCGCCCCTGTTC
>JBAURA010000413.1:0-2156 GCA_049580985.1 Chloroflexia bacterium | reverse complement strand
ATCGCCCATCGTCCCCATACAGGAGGTACTCACATGAAAGTAATGGTTATCGAGACGGGCAAAGGGACGATTGTGGCTCAGTTGCACACCGATGCCTCGGCGGGCGTGAGTAAGACGATCGCCAACTTCGAGGGTAAGGCCAACGCGGGCGACTTCAACGGGCGCAACTTCCACCGCGTCGAGCACTGGGTGATCCAGGGTGGCGATCCGCTTGGGAACGGTACGGGTGGCGGCAAGATGCCCGCCGAGTACAACCGTCTCCATTTCAGCGAAGGCGCACTGGGCGTGGCGCGGGGCGCGGACAAGTCGCGCAACAACGATAGCCAGTTCTTCATCACCAAGAGCGATGCCTCCTGGCTCGACGGCGAGTACACCAACTTCGGGCAGGTGATCGAGGGGATGGACGTGGTCAAGAAGATCGCCATCGGTGACAAGATGACCGGCGTGCGGGTGGAAGAGCGGGAGTAATTACGAATTACGAATTACGAATTACGTATATGAGATGAGAGTGCTCAGGTATTCCGCAATCCGCAATCTGAAATCCGCAATTGGATGGGTGGTTGTGGGTCTGCCGGTGGTGGCTTTGCTGCTGCGGTTCGGGATGCGGGCGCTGGGGGTGCGGACCGACGTGCCCTTCCCCGGCTTCATCTATTGGGCGACGACTCCTGTTGTGGAGCCGTTCTATCGTGCGTTCCCGGCCAGCCCCAGGTTCGATACGGGTGTGGTGGAGGTTGCGTCGTTGGCGGCTGCCGGCGTGGTCTTTGCCGGGGCGATGTTTCTGTATCTCTTGCTTCTGCTGGTGATCAGTCTCTTTCGCGGCGGAGACGCCGAGGGCGCGGAGGTCCGCTGATATTAGCGTATCATGCGTCATAGGAGCGGTCCAGGGCAAAATGAGCGGCGACCTGCCGGGCGTTGCTATGCACGGAATGGCTGCCATCTACTGCCAGCACCCTGAACCCCAGCCGTTCTGCCTGTAGCGTCACTTCGCGGGCGAACTCGCTGTCTCGGCCCATCCAGTTCTGCCATGCTTGTGCCGGTTGGCTGCATTGGGCGAGTATACCTTGTACCCACTCACGACGTTCGTATTCTCGCCGCTGGAACTCCTCGACCGGCACTATCCAGATGGCGCATTGCGGGCTGATCCCCAGCGCGGATACGCATTCGGGAAGGAGGGCCGCGCCCTCCGCGCAGATCGGCTTATCTGTGGGCATCGCCAGCAGGTCCTCTACAATCAGCTCGAACTCTTCGCGGTAGAAGGCGAATTCACGCGCTACCAGGTATTCGACCTGGTGCATCCAGACTTCATCCCATGTGACCCCTGATGCGCCGGACATGCGCGGGTGCTGGCCGGGGATGGCTCGCTTCAGATGGGCCTCGTACATCTCGTCGCCACTGTACGTCCGCAGCCTGTACTCTTCGGAAAGCATGCGCGCAATGGAGCTTTTGCCTGATCAGGGAGAGCCACCGATCCAAAGAACGTGCGATAATCTTGTAGCCAGGCCCTCCGATAAGCGCATGCTGTTCATAATGGAGAAGAGGTTGGTAAGGGTTGCCGTTGATGCTGGGTTATCTTCAGGAGGCTGACCGCGCCGTGGCAGGGGGAGACGGTGGCGACTACTACCTCTTTGGCTTGCATCGAGGGTTGGGAGGCGAGGGAGAGGACCAGGTCGCGGGCCTGGGTGTATTCGCGGAGGCGAAGTGTGTCTACGCCGGGGACGCGGAAGCGGGGCTGGAGGACTATGGCGGCGGCTGTGGTGTCGGCGTGGGATTGGGCGTAGGCGTTGACGGTGTCGGCAAGCTCCCAGGTGCGGACGTCGCGGGTCATGGGGCAGATGTGGGGGGCGCGGCAGTTGGTGGGGCAGATCCAATCGGCGGCGGAGATGTAGCGTACGCCCGCCGGGGCCAGGTATTCGTATGGGAGGCCGCCGAACTGGTGGGACATGGGTTCTATTGATATTGCGTCTTCGCCGAGGCGCTGGCGCACGCTCCATACGAGCCAGTCGAAGGCGAGGTGGGGGGCGACGGGGGCGGGGATGGCCTGGGTATCTGGGAGGAGGGTGTCCCAGGCCGATTTCATGTAATCGAGCCAGTCGCTCTGGACGTAGGTGAGGTGGGGGTTGCCGGAGATGTCCGGCAGATCGAGAGCGGGCGGGTGG
>JBAURA010000412.1:0-2110 GCA_049580985.1 Chloroflexia bacterium | reverse complement strand
TCCCTCGGGCACAGCCACGACCTTCAGTATGAGCACGCGCCCGCCCCAGCCGCTAGCCAGCAGCGCCGCCAGCCGCAATAGGAACAGCCCCTCGCTCCCTTCGTGAAAGCAGGGCGTATTATCTCCGGCTCCCAGGCAATCGGCGAGCAGCACCAACGACCGCCCGCCCGCGACGGGGAGTGGCCCGGTTATCGTGACCTGATCAGACATAGCTTCTACAGAGTAAAACGTAAAACGCAAAACGTAAGAGACGGAACCGCCAAGAAGCCAAGAGCGCCAAGCTTCGCCAAGTTCTATTATGCAGATTGCGTAATTACGTTTTACGTTTTACGTTTTACGTTTTACTTTCTATCCTTCCGTCTGCGGCCAGCACCGCGTTCAGGGCCGCGATCCCTACCTCGATCATGCGTAGGTCGGGCGGGCGCGTGGTCATCTTCTGCAACGCCAGCCCTGGTGCTATGATCGCTCGTACCACGGGGTTACCGTACAGGTTCGCCATGAGCCGGATCAACTCGTAGGCGAACGCGGCCACCAGCGGCACAAGCACGATCCTCGACGCTAGCATGATCAGGAAGGGCAGTTTTCCTATAGCCACGAATAGCAAAGTCGCCAACAGGAGCACGATCAGCAGGAAGGTTGTCCCGCACCTGGGGTTGAGGAGGGTAAAGCTCTGCACGCGCTCGGGTGTTAGCTCGGCCCCCGCCTCGTAGGCGTTGATCGTCTTGTGCTCCGCGCCGTGATACCCGAACACTCTCTTGATGTCGGGCATGAACCCAATCGCCCAAATATATCCGATAAATAGCGCGAGCCGCACCCCACCCTCCACCAGGTTGTGCGCCAGGGAGGAGTCGTTTCCCGTCACGATCCCGAACAGACCCGCCGCCAGCACGGGCAGCACGAAGAATATCCCGATCATGAGCGCCAGCGCAAAGGCAATGCTGGCCCAGCCAACCGCGCCGAACGACTGCGCCTCGTTCGATTTTGGATTGCGGATTTTGGATTGCGGATTGATGTCGCTTTGAGCTTCAAACTCCTTCGTCTTTCGTGCTTCGTCTTTCGTTTCCTCCTCATCCGCCGCGATATTCGCCGAGAACATCAGCGCCTTCATCCCAAGGCCCAGCGCATCCCACAGCGCGACCAGCCCGCGCAAGAAGGGCATCTTCATCACAGGGCTTGTGTATATGGCGGATTTGAGAGGCTCCTGGTGCACCACGATATCTCCATCCGGCGCGCGCACGGCCACGGCCATGTGCCGCTGCCCGCGCATCATCACGCCCTCGATTACCGCCTGCCCACCGTAATAAAATTTCGCCAACCTGACCTCCAATTCGTATAAGGAACAGTACAAGCCCCATTGTACCAGCACCATCCATTTATTTCACCCTGCTACTCCTTTTGACAAAGCAGGCTGTTTCGACTGTATATCTTCTAGATATATAATAAGGAGGTAACATAGCTCGGCAGAACAAGAGTAACTATGCCATCATGTGAGCTATGACAGCGTGGTGCAACGAGACCTTAACGGCCCTGGAAACGCTCCCGTATCCCCTGGAGCAATCCGGGCCACAATCTGAGCAGGAGAATAACAATGAGCCAACTCGCAGTTGATCTGCAACCCGCTTTGCTGCTTTCCGCCGACTCTCTCACTACCGCCGGCGTGCTCTTGCTGACGATTGTTGCCATCGAGTACGGGGGCATCTTCATGCTCAAGCTGGTGCGCGGACAGCAGCCCGCCACTCCGTTCCAGGTAGCGTTCGCCCGCGCGGGCCACGCCCATGCAGGCGTGCTCGTGATCCTCGGCCTGGTCTGCCAGATCCTTGTTGATGCGGCCCGTATCGACGGCATATTCGGTATCCTGGCCCGCAACGGCGTGCCCTTCGCCGCCATCCTGATGTCCGCGGGCTTCTTCCTCTCCTCCATGGGCAAGGGCACCACCCAGCCCAACCAATTCATCCTGCTCTTATACGCGGGCATAGTCTCCCTGACCCTGGGCGTGGTCTCTCTTGGCATCGGCCTCCTGACGACTTAGGCCGTGACGGTAGTCGGTAGTCGGTAGTCGGAAGACGTACATATCGGCTACCGCAGGCAGTTACAGCCTAGTAAGCTGTGT
>JBAURA010000411.1:0-1710 GCA_049580985.1 Chloroflexia bacterium | reverse complement strand
TGACGGGTATTCTCACCCGCACCACCTTCTTCAGCCCGACGTGGGGCACGCGACCTAACAACAACTACGGTTGGGGCCTCGTGAAGGCCGACGCGGCGACCAACATGGCGGTGCACGGCCCGCACGTCAGCGGCGTGGTGAGCGGCCCCGGCAACGGCGCTCGCGTCACGGCTCGCAGGACCAGCGACAACGATACCTATTCGCGGATCACCCGCGCCGGCGGTGCGTACAGCATGACTGTGCTGGCGGGCACCTACGACGTAGAAGTGTCGGCCTTCGGATACCAGACCATGAATATCGCTGGCCAGAACTGGGTTAGTGACACCAGCCCCGTGCTGAACGTGAGCCTCACGCCGCTGACGACGTTCAACCTCTCGGGCTATCTCTTCCAGAACGGCTCGTGCGCGCCGCTGTCGGGCACGGTGACCATCGACCCGCCCGGTACGCTGGTGGTGCCCAACAACCCGGTGACAGGGGCATATAGCGTGAACCTGCCCGCCGGGACTTACACGGTAACGGCGGACGCAGGTGCTGGCTACAAGCCTGTCGTGGATGTCGTGACGGTGGGCGGCAACATGACGCACAACTTCACCTTCGGCCCCGCTTACGACAGCACTTACGTGGTCGATATGCCCGCGCCTAACTTCATGGCGGGCACAACTCTGTTGACCTTCGACAACGGTGAGGACGGCTACTCGACGGTGACGCTGCCGTTCGCGTTCAGCTTCTACACAGGCACCTACACCACCATGAACGTCAGTACCAACGGGTACATAACGTTCAAGGATTTCAACTACGCCCGGATGTGGGCCAACATGGCTATACCCAATCCAGGCCCCGCAGCGGACAGTGTCAACTACAGGTACCCCAACAACGCGATCTACCCGTACTGGGACGATATGTCGGTTGAGCCGCGCACCTTCGGCGACGTTTACACAGGCGTATCTGGCTCGGCCCCCAACCGCATCTTTATAGTAGAGTGGCGCGGGGTTGGCGGCGCGGACGACCCGGTGACGTTTGAAGTGCAGATGGAGGAAACGACCAATCGCATCACCTTCGTGTACAACGACCTGGCCGCACCGTTCGGGTTCGGCTACAGCTCGACCGCCGGTATCGAAGATGACAACGGCACGTCGGCTATCCAGCTAAGCTTCAACCAGCCCGGCAGGCTCGGCAGCAACACCGCCTTCCGCTTCACGATGGGCACCCCGCCGGCTATCACACCGTGCACAGGGCCTACCGCCACACCTACATCGCAGGTAAGCGTTACGCCCACGGCGTGCACGCTAGAGTTCACGGACGTGGAGGAAGGCTCCACCTTCTACGAGTTCATCAGGTGCATGGCTTGTAGGGGCATCATCAACGGCTATACTTCGGGCTGTGAGACAGGCAACCCCTGCTTCCGGCCTAACAACCAGGTGACCAGGGGCCAGCTATCCAAGATTGTGTCCAACGCCGCCGGCTTCGATGATGACCCAGGCGCTCAGCAGTTCGAGGACGTGCCCACAGGCTCTACCTTCTTCGACTTCATAGGTCGCCTGGCTAACCGAGGCATCATCGCTGGCTATCCGTGTGGTGGACCAGGGGAGCCTTGTGTACTCCCCGACAACCTGCCTTACTTCCGACCCAACGCCAACATCACCAGGGGCCAACTGAGCAAGATAGTCTCTGAAGCGGCGGGGTACTCGGATACACCTGGACCCCAGCAGT
>JBAURA010000410.1:0-9961 GCA_049580985.1 Chloroflexia bacterium | reverse complement strand
GTTTAATTATTGTTTGATCTCATGGCTAAATGTTTGGACGCTCCCCTTACAAACCACAAAAACTCTGCTTTTCTCTGCTATCTCTGCTTCCTCTGCTTTGAATCCACAGTTGAGGTGGCATAAGTGTTGGGGGTATTGTAACGTTTGCATTCGTTGGTTGGAAGGTGCAGCCCGTTACATATGCTTAATGACATTAGTGGTCGAAAACTGGACTCTTTTTACTATGCTATTTGGGTAGTCTTTTCGAGCAATTTGCTCCGGTTGCCTATTGTCCATCGTCCACCGTGTACACGTATCACGTATCACGCATGACTATCACTTCGTCAGCGCCGCTTCGATTGCCTCCTGTAGCGTCGCTATCGCTAGCCCTTTCATGCCGTTTGGTAGTTGGGGCTTCTTCGCCACGGGGGGGTAGATGGCTCTTGTGAAGCCGAGCTTGGCGGCTTCCTGCAAGCGCCTCTCTAGCTGTCCTACGCTTCTTAGCTCGCCCGATAGGCCGATCTCGCCCACCAGCGCCAGCTCAGGGGCGACAGGTACATCCCTGAACGACGAGGCTACCGCCACTGCCACCGCCAGGTCCACCGCAGGCTCGTTCACCTTCAGGCCGCCTACTATGTTCACGTAGATGTCCTGGCTCGACAGGCTCATGCCCACGCGCTTGGTCAGCACCGCCGTCAATAGGAGCAGGCGGTTGAGGTCTATACCGTTCGCGGTGCGCCTGGGCAGCCCAAAGCTGGTGGACGAGGTGAGCGCCTGCACCTCCACCAGTATAGGTCGCGTCCCCTCGAGCGTCACCGCGATGGACGCGCCCGGAGAGCCGGCGGACCTCTCGGACAGAAACGCCGCCGATGGGTTGGTGATCTCGATCATCCCCTCGTTCCCCATCTCGAATACGCCTACCTCGTTGGTCGAGCCGAAGCGGTTCTTCACGCCTCTCAGCAGCCGGTACTGGTGGAACCTGTCGCCTTCGAGGTAGAGCACCACGTCCACCATGTGCTCCAACACCCTCGGCCCCGCGATGGCCCCCTCTTTGGTGACGTGCCCCACCAGGAACATCGGTATGTTGCGCTGCTTCGCCAGCCTCAGCAGCCGCGCTGTGCACTCGCGCACCTGGCTAACCGACCCCGCCGCCGAGGTCAGGTCCGCCAGGAACATCGTTTGTATCGAGTCGATGATCACCAGCCCCGGTTGCACGGCGTCGATCTGTACCAGTATGGCGTCCAGGTCGGTCTCCGACAGCAGCAGCAGCTTCTCGGTATTGATCCCCAGGCGGTTAGCCCGCAGTTTGATCTGCTGGGGGCTTTCCTCTCCCGAGATGTACAGCACGGGCTTCTCGCCCCACAGCGCCAGCTCGCCCGCTACACTCGCCAGGATGGTGGACTTGCCTATCCCAGGCTCCCCGCCGATCAACACCAGCGACCCCTGCACGATCCCGCCGCCCAGGACGCGGTTGAACTCCTCGCCGGGTATCTTGATGCGCCCGAAGTCCTCGTTCCTGACCTGGGTGATCGGTACCGGCCTGTTGCCCGTGCCGTCGTTGCGGCTGGAAGCCAACCCGGAGGCGGTGGCCGTGGAGGATGTGGTCACAGTCTCCACGAAACTGTTCCACTCGCCACAATTGGGGCATCTCCCGGTCCATTTAGGTTGTTCGGACCCGCACTGCTGGCAAACGAACATCGTGCGGGTTTTCGATTTAGGAGGCATGTTTTGGTGCTCTTTCTAGCTCATCTGTTCCTGATTCAAGTATAACACAGTGACGAGTGACGAGTGACGAGTACGAAGCCCCCAAGAAGCCAGGACGATATAGTTCACCAAATTATAGGATTGAAGACTTGCATAACTGCAATCTTAACTTCCAACTTAAGGAATGTCCATTGGAAGTTAAGATTCACTCTCTTACATCGCGCGTCTTTCGGATCACTATCGCAAAATAGGCCACAAACAGTATTACGTTTACGGCGGCCAGGGCTATCGATGTGTCGAAGCCCCATACCAGGCGGCTGAAAGGCAGGGTACGGCCGTCTATTCCGTAGAAGATGAAGAGGTTGATATTGGCTACTAGCGCCCAGGTGACGAACACGTGAATGTACTCTTTGCTCAGGTGAGCGAGCACCGCCGCGAGCAATACAGCAACAAACAGGTGATTCTCATGCGCGCCGATACCGAAGGTGAAGTACGCCAGGTAGCCCAGCAGCGAAAACAACATCAGGTTCTCAAAAGTCTTGGGCGCTCTGAACCATAAGACCAATATAGCCGCGAAGATGAGCCAGAAGAGGATCCTGGGCAGACTTGATATAAGTCCCTGGCTCTCAAATATGAAGTTGGGCGCGCCGTTGACGAGCGGTGCATACCGGATTGGATCGACTATATTCAATACATAGGTAAGTATCCAGTTGGCATTGAGAGCCTGCGCCGACAACACAGGAAAGCTCAACGCCTGTTGCAACGATTTCAGCAAGGGCATCCCAAAGATAGCGAATGTAACACCAAGCATACCCACGACCGGCAGCGCAACCTGTGCCAATATACGCTGCCAGGGGATGGCGCGTATCTCCTTCAAGCTATCTATCTTCAGCAAATAGAGTACGAAGAACGGGGCCAGTACCAACGGCTGCCACTTGGTCAGCACCGCCAGCACATAGGCCACAGCAAAGAGCGCGAGCTTCTGCTTCTCCAACGCCCACAGCGCCGCCAGCAGGAAAGGCGCGAAGAAGATGTCTATGTACGCCAGGTCTACGCTGTTCAGCATCAGCGACAGCCCCAGCATCACCGTCAACATGACGTTCTTGCTGTAAAGCAAAAAGACCGACATGGTTAACAAGAGCATGGCGTAGATAGCCAGCTTGATGCCGGTGCGCTCCGATATTCCGATCACCGTGCCTGCCCTTGCCGATACTGTGAGGAGCGCGAAGGCCAGCGGCGGGTAATTCATGTCCGCGCTCCTGTAGCCGCCTACAAGCCCATTCTCCCTGGTTTGCGCTACCCACCGCAGCCAGTTATCGGCGTCGGCTGTGCCTTTGAAATTCAAGAAGGTAAACGCGAACACGGCCACCAGCGCCAACAGCAGGAGGCCGTTCCTGTCTATGCCTGCCTTCGCTTGCATCGAAATAGTCTCGTCCTGTCTATAGTGGGTCCAGTTTGTAGCGCGTACTATAGCATATCGAGATAGTGGCTTGCGATAATCTCCCCTTATTGATGATAGAATACAGCCATGCGTGCAGAGACATTCCCTGCTGATGGGCGCGGGTCGCCTGCCTATTGGCGATCCTCCTGGGTTGCTTTCCTGCTATTTGTCGCGCTCTCCTCTATCTTCACCTGGCCCCTCGTCACCGGCCTCACAAACACCCTCCCCGACTGGGCCGATGCCGCCGACTCGACGTGGCGTATCGGCACCATCGCCTCGCACCTGCCCACGGACCCACTGCATTTGTACGACAGCCCCGCCTTTTACCCGATGCAGGCCGATCTCGCCCTCGATGAGCTGCTCACGGGACAGGGCCTCCTCGCCACGCCTATCATCTGGCTGACGGGCAACCCTTTGCTCGCCTATAACCTGCTCAACTTCTTCTCGTATGTACTCAGCGGCTTCTCGATGTGGCTCCTCGTCCGGCACCTGACAGGCAGCGCCCTGGCGGGCTACCTGGCAGGGATCATCTTCGCCTTCTCCCCGTGGCATTACGGCCAGTATGGGCACCTGGGCCTCGGCGCGCAGTTCTGGATGGTTTTCGCGCTCCTTGCCCTCATACTCTTTCTCGAAGAGACGGGCCAGCCTCGCTTCCCGGTGCGCCGTGGCCTGATGTACCTGGCCTTGTTCACGCTCTTCTTCATGCTGCAAGCCCTGGTAGCAGGTTACTATGCTTATTTTGAGGCGATCTTGCTCGGCCTCTATCTCGCTTACCATTTCCTCTTCAAGAGTGGGCTTGTTGGCACGCTCCTATCGAGGCTGAGGCGCAAGCCGGACATGCAGCCCTTCCACGGGCGTACAATCCTGTTGCAACTGGGTCTGTTAGCCCTCTCAGGCATAGTAGCCCTGGCCTTGCTCATGCCCTTCGTGCTACCTTTCGTGAGGGCCAAGAGCGCCGCCGGCTTCGACCGCAGCCTGGAAGAGGTTGCCTACTGGAGCGCGGGCGTGAAGAGCCTGTTGCGCACCACCAACCATAGCTGGCTGTACGAGCCTGTGCAGGTCGGCGTCTTCGGCCTGGAGACCAGCGCCGAGCGCGAGCTATATCCCGGCGTGGTAGCGCTCCTGCTTGCATTGGTGGGCATATGGGGTTGGCGCATGTGGCGTGGTATGCCCATCCTGTTCGGCCTGGTCGCCCTGGCGGGGTTGCTCCTCAGCCTCGGCCCTACGCTGCACCTCGACACATATGCCCAGGAGCCAACCGGCATCCCGCTCCCTTACGCATGGCTTTATGATCTCGTGCCCGGCTTCGACTCCCTTCGCGTGCCCCAGCGCTTCGGTATGCTCTTTATGCTGGGCCTCGCGGTGTGCGCGGGTTATGGCTTGGCGCGCCTGTACCGCTCTAGTGTGCCCGGCATGCGCACGCTTGCCCTGGCTGCTCCTTTACTGGCGGCAATAGAGTTCTTCGCGCCCGGTGTGCCCGCCGTAAAGACAGGCTACGGCCTCTCAGCCCCTCCCATCTACAGCCAGGCGCTGGGTGGATTGCCAGCCGGTTCGCTTCTGCTTGAGTTGCCCGTGGGCGAAGGGGAGGACCCCATCAACACCGCCCCCATATATATGGTTTACGGCCTGCAACACCGGCTGCCTATGCTTAACGGTAGCTCCAACATCGTCCCCAGGGGCTACGACCGCCTATTTTACGAGATGCGGCGCTTCCCCACCCCCGGCACGCTGGACATTGTCGAGGCGCTGGGCGTTGACTACCTTGTGATACATACGGCGGGCCTGCTGAACGACGAGAAGCGTGCCGCCCTCCTGGATGAAGAAGTTAGCGGTGAGCGGCTGGAAAGGGTAGCGACCTTCCCCGACTACCGGGGGCGCACGGGGTACTCTGACGTGCTCTATCGGTTGAAGCCTGACCCCGCGAGGTACACTTCCGTGGCTAACCTCATCCCGCCCGGCTCCTCCGTCCTCCTTACCGACCAGCAGGCGATCAACAGGCGGCTATACACGGCGATCCTTCCCTACTTCCTGGGCAGCGACCACCGCTACTTCTCGACGTATATCACTATCTACGACGGCATCCCCGGCAAGGTCGAACCTGCCCAGGCCGGCACCCTGTATGACTACGCCATTCTTTATAAGGGCGACGACCCTACAAGGTTCGGCTATTCGCCCGCCAATAAGCTCGACACGGACAACAGCGACCTCAATGACCTGATAGAGGTCTATCGGCGCTGAGTCATTTCAGGGCATTTTATGCTACAATAACCGGCAGGAGGCTAGAGGAAAAGTATGGAACTAGCTGAGTTGGGCGCGTCCATCCGCGCCTTGCGCTCCGAACAGGGCCTCACATTGGAGGCGCTGGCTGAGAAGTCGGGGGTGAGCCGCGCCATGTTATCCGACATCGAGAGGGGCGCGAAAAGCCCCACCGTGCGCGTGCTGGCAGGGGTGGCCGCCGCCCTGGAATGCCCCGTCTCGCAGCTCCTGGGCGAGAAGCCACCTGGGCCGCCACCGCCGGTATACACGGTCGTGCGCCGCAAAGATCGCCAGGTAACGGTCGAGCCTCGCACTGACGCCGAGCGGCACCTTCTCGCGCCGTCGTTCGCGCGCCGAGGGATCGAGGTCGCCTTCCTGGTAGTGCCGGCCAACAGCCGCACCAGCCTCCAACCCTACCCGACGGGCGCGGAAGTCCACCTGACCTCTATACGCGGCCCTATCCAGGTCCGCCTGGGCAACGACTCGTTCACTCTGGACGAGGGCGACTCGGCGCAGTTCCGCCCCGACACCGAAGCCACCCTGGTCAATGGGGAGAAGAAGGCTGCGCGATTGTTCCTCGTGGTGGATACCAACCGCAAGAAATAACGGTAGCCTCTATTACAAACATGACAATCCCGGATTTGGGGACTTTCTATACCTAACTTCTTATGGAAATGGTGTACCAAACAAACGCTTGTTTGGTACAGTTAGAATTCGCAGACAGATGAGGTGCTCAAGGTCAGGATACCGGGCACCCACACATGTGCTTCCACAGTTTTTTGTTCTACCCCAAGTCTGACCGTTTATTACCCAAGGGTGCGTTGACAAGCTTCTAACAGATACCTATGCTACACTGCCACTATACTGCCATTTCATTGGCGGGCACTTGAGCATGCACTTAATAGAGTTATATTTGGAGGCATTCTATGTCGTCATTCAGCGATAGCATACTAGGGACGAAGCGCCCCGCGAGCGTTCGCCAGGTAAACTTGCCCCGCCGCCGGCAGTTTCACCCGTCGCCTACGGACTGGCGCGACGAGGTGATTTACTTCCTGTTGCCAGACCGCTTCAGCGACGGGCAGGAAGCCAGCCGCCCGCTGCTGGACCGCTCAAGCGCTGCCACAGTGGCTGCCGCGCGGCCCCCAGGTTTCAGGTTTGACCTGTGGGCCAGGTCGGGTGGCGAGCGCTGGCAGGGTGGCACCATCGCGGGCATCACCTCCAAGTTGGACTACCTGCAAGGGCTTGGCGTAACCACGGTGTGGGTGGGTCCTATATTCAAGCAGCGCGGACACCAGGACGCCTACCATGGCTACGCTATCCAGGATTTCCTCGACGTGGACCCGCGCTTCGGCACGCGGCGGGACCTGGTAGACCTGGTGGCGGCGGCCCACCAGCGCGGAATGCACGTTATCCTTGACGTTATCTTCAACCATTCGGGGCATAACTGGGACTATGAGAACAACGTAGTCGATCCGCCTTACAGACCCTGGCCGGGATTTTACAACAAGGGGCCGTGGCTGAATGTTGATGGCGACCATACCCCAACCGTGGCAGGCGATGAAGATGGAGTGTGGCCGACCGAACTACAAGTGGACGCGGCTTACACGAGGGCGGGCAAAGGGAGCCTGAGCGGCGAGAACATAGACGACCCTCACGCTGAGATCAAGCGCTCCGATTTTGACGGCGCGATGCGAGACTTCAACTTCGATGGGTCCGATGCTCTTACCGACCTGGCACGCTGCTTCAAGTACTGGATCGCGCTGACCGATTGCGACGGGTTCCGCCTGGATACGCTCAAACACGTGCCGCAAGAGGTGGCGCGCAACTTCTGCGGTACCATCAAGGAGTTCGCGGCTAACCTGGGTAAGGCCAACTTCTTCCTGGTCGGTGAGGTGGGCGGCCCGGACGAGAACGCGGGCAGGTATCTCGACGTCCTGGAGCTGAACCTGAACGCCACCCTCGATATCGGGTCGTCGCGCAGGGAGCTACGTGATGTAGCGAAGGGTTTCAAGGCCGCGCGGAGCTACTTCGATATCGTGGGGCAGTGGAACCCGATCCTCGGCTCGCACCGCAACTCCGGGCCGCGCCACGTGACGGTGCTTGACGATCACGACCACGTTTCCGGCGAAAAGGTGCGCTTCTCCAGCGATGCGGCTTCCGAGCACCAGGTGGTGGCGGGTGTCGGCATACAGCTTTTCAGCCTCGGTATCCCCTGCATCTATTACGGCACTGAGCAGGCATTCGCGGGGCCGGAGAAGAGCGAGCGCGATCAGTTCCTACCGGACTATAACGCAGGCAATCCGCCGCCGGACAAGTACCTGCGTGAGGTTATGTTCGGCGCGGACCACCCGCGAGCTAGCGGCAGGCAGGGGTTGCAGGCCGGTGCCTTGGGGCTTGACACCAGCCTGCCTGCGTTTGGCGCCTTCGGGACGGTCGGCCACCATTGCTTCGACAATACATTCCCGGTGTACCGGCGGATCAAGGCGCTGGCCGGTGTGCGGCAGGCGTTTCCGGCCCTGCGGTACGGACGCCAGTACCCGCGCGATATAGCCAACTTTGGAGGGCCGTTCGCTCCATCCGGGGCCGGTGAGATCATCGCCTGGTCGCGCGTCCTGGACGACGAGGAGGCGTTATGCATCGTGAACGGGCACGGCAAGGAGGACCGGGGCGGTGACGTGACGATTGATGCCGTGCTTAATGGAGCGGCGGGGGCTTCTATGCAGGTGATCGCCAATTCGGCGCAAGCGGCCGCGGGGGCAGCCTACACCGGCCCCCACCCGGTTGGTCAAAGCCTACAGGTCAAGGTCAGGGATGGCAGGCATTACGTCGAGATCCGGGACCTTCTGCCCTCTGAGGTGCTGGTATTGACGAACCGGCCGTTGCCCTAGGTCAATTGCATCTCTGCTCGTTCCCTCGGCCTGAACTTTGCCCACACCGGCACGATGCAGACCAACAGCGCCAGGGCGGTAATGGCGAAAGGCGTGCGCGGTCCGAAGCGTTGCCATAGCTGGCCTCCGAGCCAGGGCGCGGGCAGGGAGATCACGCCCAGGCTGGTCTGGAACAGCCCGAAGGCCATCCCTCGCATGTTGTCGGGGACTATCTTCGAGACGAACGAATTGAAGGCTGGGGCGAGCAGCCCCTCTCCCAGGCCGCTGACCGATACGGCCAGGGCGAAGCCCCAGAAGCTTCCCGTAAAGAGGAAGATGGACAGGCCAACGAATTGGAGGAAGAACCCGGCGGCAATCGTGAGGCGTTCGCCCTGCCTGTCGGTGAGCCAGCCCGCCGGCAACGAGATCAGCATGACCGCCGTGCTGAATATGGCGCTGAGCCAGCCGATCTGCTCTATGCTCATCTCGCCTACCTGGGAGAAGTAAAGCGGCTCCATCTCGTGCGACAGGCGGAAAGCCACGTCGCGCACGCCATCGGTGATGAATACCCAGGTGATCACTCCGCCACTCAGTAAGAAGGCCGATATAGCGCCTATCTTGCCGCGCAAAGAGGCCATGCTCAGCGCTTCCATCTTGACGGAGCCTGTGAAGCGCTCGGCGGTCGCCATCCAGACACGGAGCACCGCCGCACCGATATAGAGCGCGGCTGCTACCGCCATGAGTAGCTGGAAGCTGTAGCGCGCGGCCAGGAAGCCTCCCAGGATTGGGCCGATCACGCCAACGACCAGGTAGATGCCGCTGACGATGCCGTACACGCGCCCGCGCGTCTCTTCGCTCGATTGCTCGGCGATAAAGGCGCTGAAGCTGGGGCCGACGAGCGCGCCGGAGATGTATTCCAGGCAGAGGGCCGCGATCATCCACTCCCAGGAGGGCGCGAAGACGAACCCGATATAGCCGAGCGAGGCGGCTACCGCTCCCAACGCGATGGTGCGCAGCCGCCCGAGGGAGTCGGAGAGCCACCCGCCGAAGATTTGCAGCACCAGCGGCACAAGCGAGGCCAGCGAGAAGACCAGCCCCACTTCGGCTACGTTCGCACCCAGCTTCGTGAGGTATATCGGCAGGAACGCGAAGACCATTTGGCTGGCGGTGTTGGCGATGATCATGCCGAGCAGGAACCACCGCAACGCAGCGTTTAATAGAGGCGGGCGCTTCATGTGTTTACGCAGCATGACTGCTGTCAAAGGACAAGATGCTGCTTATCCATACACTCGCATCTAAGGCCCTGAACAACTCGGATTTAGCTGTTGGAGGGGCAGGCGACGTAGACGAGACATCCATGACCTAATATCGCCTCATCTCGCTAAGTAGTTGCGTAACCTCCACGGGACCCGGAGTATGCTGGGCTATCTCGTCTGCCAATGCGCCGAGGCGTGCCAGCGCAGCACGTCTTTCCGCCTGATCGTCTTTCTTAGGTATAGGCACGAGCAGCGCAACAGCCTCGCCACGGTGGATAAGTTCTATTATCTGTCCTTCTTGCACGCCTCGTATAGCTTCGCTCATACGAGCTTTTAACTCTCGTATTCCCATTCGCTTCATGGTATATCCTCCCCTCTAGACAAGCCTGGCATTGAGACTCTCTTGTGACTCACTATATGCTCACAATTCTTGACTGTCAATTCATCCGGACTTATGC
>JBAURA010000409.1:0-4857 GCA_049580985.1 Chloroflexia bacterium | reverse complement strand
CGGGGACCCGCCCCTACGCCTAGTGGCGCGGGAACCCCCTACGCATAGGAGGCCGTTTGTCTGCCTATAACCCTGAATTGCATCATAGGCGCTCTATCAGGTTACGTGGCTATGATTACACGCAATCAGGCGCATATTATATTACTGTTTGCACCCAGGATCGCCTGTGCTTGTTTGGTGATATTGACGACGGTGTGCTCACACTGAATAGAGCCGTGCAGATGGTGCGCGACGTTTGGGACGAATTACCTTTGTATTATCCAGATGTGGAGGTTGACGCTATCGTTGTAATGCCCAATCACATTCACGGGACATTGGTGCTGCTCGACCAACAGGAAGCACCACGAACAGGCACACGCCTATCTCTTCCTGATATAGTCGCCCGCTTCAAATCATTGACAACCACATTATATAGAAAAGGGGTATACGAATCCGGTTGGCAACCATTTCCCGGTAAACTATGGCAACGCGACTACTACGAACACATCATCCGAGGCGAAGACGAATTGAACAAAGTCCGCGAATACATCTATTACAATCCTGCTCGCTGGCACCAAGACGAAAACAACCCAGACACATGGTAGGGGCAGGTCCCCGCGCCAAAACTGTCGCATTAATCTTGTAGGGGCGGGTCCCCATGCCTGCCCTGTTTGAGTGCCGTCAAGATCGAGGTCAGGAGAGAGGGCGGGCACGGGGACCCGCCCCTACGATGCTTTTTGCGTTTTGACATGAACTTGCAAGATGCTCCACTCAGCATACAAAGGGAAATGGGTCGCCCTTCCTCCCACATTCCTACCTCCTTTCTGGTCACCCTCTCAGAGACTTTCAATCGTGAGACACAACACTGGAGATATTCTAATGCCGGTGCAGGAAACAAAACAGGCAGACCTGGTGGGAAGTAGCGCAGCCCTGACTGTTAGAGAAGTCGTGGAAATTGTGCGAGAGTGGGTGGACCTCCATGCACGCCACCTGCCCGATTTTGCCGGGGCGTATCTGTGGGCCGGGATCACGGCGTTGCCGGCGGATGCGCCCTTTTCACTGTACCGTGACGTGGATGTAGTGGTAGTGTTGCCCGAGGGCGCGCAAGATGACACGGTGGAGGTCTTCTACCGTGGCGTCATGCTGGAAGTCATCTCGCTGGACCTGAAAGCCCACCAGGACGCGGAAGCCGTGCTGGCGAACCCCAGCCACGGCCCGAACATAGCTACGACGCAGATCCTGGCCGACCCTACGGGGATCCTCGCACCGTTGCACCAGAAAGTCGCCGCCGAATATGGCCGGCGCCGGTGGATACGGGCGCGTAGCGAGGAGGAAAAGGTGCGGGCAGATAAGCACCTCGCCGCCATGCGCCAGGCATCTACCCCTGTTGAGCGCCTGGATGCCTTGTGGGCATTTCTCAGCGCGCTCAGTGGGCTGCTTGCGGTGGCTCAACTCAAGCGTCCTACCACCCGGCGCACGCTGGCCCTGTTGCGCGAGTTACTCGAAGCGGAGGGGCGGGCCGACCTGCACGAGGCGGCGCTCGCAGTCATGGGGTCCGCACACATGAGCCGTGCGGACGTGCAGGCGATGCTTGACCAGACGGTGATCGCCTTCGACCGCGCGGTTGAGGTCTACCGGACGCCAACTCCCTATGGCTTCTCCATCCGTGCCCATCTGCGGCCCTATCTCGCCGAAGCAACGCAGGAGATGATCGACGAAGGCAATCACCGGGAAGCGACGTTCTGGATCATGGCACTGGCCGGCGAATCGTACCTGGTGCTGAACAATGATGCTCCGGATGCTGAGAAACCGGAGTTCGCGGCACAGCTACTTGCGATGCATACGGCCCTGGGGTATATATCAGCCGAGGCATGGGCCGAGCGAACGGACTCCGCCGAGCGTTTGGCACAGGAGATCTACCGTATCGCCGACGCGCTTGTCGCGCTTCATGCGGAATAGGGGCGACCAGGAGGGTATGGGGTTATTTACACAGTAAAGTGAAAGCCTGACACCCAAAGCTCCAATATGCATGTCGGGCATCTACGGCCTTCGGTGCATTCTCTATACTGGCTCCTACCCTAAATGATATAATCGGATAGCATTGAGCCTGATTGGTTCAGCACCATATCTCAGCCGAGGGGCTTCTGCCGTGCAGTACCATACAATACACTACGCTACTAATGGGGTGCTACAAGCATTGCCCGGCAGTGAATGCCAGCCAGATGGGGTGACGGCAATTCTCTCTGCCGTGATTACAGGCAACGCACGCGATGTGCTGGCCCAGTTGCCTGGTGGATTCGTCCGTACAGTTGTAACTTCTCCACCTTATTGGTCCCTGCGCGACTATTCCATACCCGGTCAACTTGGCTTGGAGCCAGACCCTGACACCTACATCGCTGCTCTTGTAGAAGTATTTGAAGAGGTCAAGCGCGTGCTGAAGCCGGATGGCTCTATGTGGTTGAACATGGGTGATAGCTATACATCAGGAGGTCGTACATGGCGTGCTCCCGACAAGAAGAACCCTGCGCGTGCGATGTCAACACGCCCACCTACACCCCCAGGGCTAAAACCTAAGGAGCTAATAGGCATACCGTGGAAACTGGCCTTTGCATTACAGGAGGCGGGTTGGTATCTCCGCTCCGACGTGATTTGGCGCAAGCCAAACGCCCAGCCCGAGTCGGTGAAAGACCGGCCAACTCGGTCTCACGAATACCTATTTTTCCTCACAAAGTCGGAGCGATATTACTACGACAATGAGGCTGTTCGTGAGACGAACAATCGCAACGTTCGGTCAGTATGGGATGTAAACACGTTTCCTCTGAAGGATGTGCATTTCGCCACGTTCCCGCCCAAACTGGTAGAACCTTGCATTTTGCTGGCCTCGCAGGAAGGCGATGTTGTGCTGGATCCGTTCATGGGCGCAGGCACTGTAGGGTTAGTAGCCATAGAGCAGGGCCGTCCATTCATTGGGATAGAATTGAACTCTGATTACGTTGCGATTGTTCGACGTCGCCTAGGCCAACTTGCGCGTCTCGATAGACGAATTGTGCAAGTTTTTGAGCCAACGTCTCAAAACCTCATGCAGGAGGCCGTATAACCTTGCAGCGCCTCACAGCAGGCAAAGCCGTTGACCTCTATGAAGCACTGTTGATAGCCCGGCGACTTCAATTGCAGCCAGCACTTGGTGAGGCGGTGAAGGCAATCGGCGTTGCCGCAATTGACGCGCAATTGAACTCGCTTGTGCCTGCTGATGCTCTTACACGCCTCGCACAGCTGGGCTTACGTGGCGAGCGTGTGTTTCCCGTGCCTGCTATTATCGAGCACGCGCCTCCGCTAATTGGCTATTACAGAATGCTGTTAGGCATCTCGAAGAAGGAGTTTGGCAATCAGTTGGGATACCGTTCGTGGGTTTCAGCCGAAGAAGGTGGCAGATTGCGGCCTCAGCTAAGTGGCGAGTTAGAGCAATTCTGTACCCGACTTATAGAACCGCTGACCGAACTCGTCAATGTTATGGGCGTGTTTACCGACCGTGACCTCAGCGATCTTACGCTATTGACGCTTGGCCCTACGCTGCAAGGCGGACGAAACACGAGCATAGGCAAACAATCCGCCAGGCTGGTCTTCGACGCCGTGAAAAGCATCATCGAGCAAGAATGGATAACTTATAGCATCGACAGGCTGATACGCTTTATCACGCCAGCCGGGAAGGTGTATGAGGTTATTGAGCGGAGTGACCCCGACCTGAGCATAAACCAGGGTATAGGCGTGGCGGGGAAGCCTGTGGTGGCTATTGAAATAAAGGGTGGTGGCGACGCCAGCAACGCGCATAACCGCGCGGGCGAGGCTGAAAAGTCTCAATTGAAGGCTAAGTTGAGCGGTTATGCTGAGCGCTGGACTGTGATCAAGATGGGTAATATTGACCCGGCAACAATCGCGTCCCATACGCCATCATCAACGGACGTGTTCGAGTTCAACGAAATAGCCGACCGTACTGGATCTGACTGGAAAAGGTTCAAAGCAAAGCTGCTTGCCTTATTAGAGCTTCCATTATCACAATAGTAGAAATCTCTACACCTAAGGATCGATAACAACGCCCGGACAATTGGTTGGCTGGGCGTTGTTATCGATCCTTGATGCTCTACCGGAATCTTAACTTCCAATGGAAATCCCTTAAGTTGGAAGTTAAGATTCTGCCATAGCAAGCTTTCTTCGCCAGTGGACGGTGTGCCGTCGTGCAGACTCGTCTGCTGGTGGATCGCGCTCGACGTCGCCTCGACGTGCTAATTGGGTGAGCGCAATACGGACCTGTTCTACTGATGGCAGCGGCTCCCCCAACGCATCCCGCACTTCGCGCGTCTTGCGCCACTGGTCGCCGAGGACGACGAGTATGCGAGACTCTACTTCGTCCAGCTTGAGGGCGTCGGGGTGGCCGAGGTAGCGCATGTTGCCCTCCTCGTCCATCTCGTACACCATCTCACGCGGGGAGATGAGGCGGGCGTAGCAGCGTATGCGCCTGCGGCGGGAGATGCCTTCGTCGCGCAGGATCTCGAGGGCCACGTCGAACGTGCCGAGCAGCGCGTGCCCGCCCGCGATGCCCTCGCCGTTCTCGCTGACGCCTTTGCGCATGTGGTGGGCCATCACCAGCGTCTTGCCGCTCGCCCTCGCGCCCGCGATCCAGGGGTTGAGCACCAGCGCGATGCGCGAGTTGTCGGTCTCGTCTTCCAGTTGCAGCAGGTTGCGCATGGTGTCTATCACTACTACCTCCTCGTCGCCGCCGAAGGCACGCTCGAAGAGCACGTCGAGGGCGGTGCCGAGGGCGAAGCAGACGCGGAGGCCAGCCCACCCCTCCGGCCCGCTCCCGGCGCCCGGCCCAGGCAG
>JBAURA010000408.1:0-4852 GCA_049580985.1 Chloroflexia bacterium | reverse complement strand
GACGAGATTCTTCGCTTCGCTCAGAATGACAACCTCCTAGTTAGTGCGTGGGAAGGAACTTTTCAACCTCATCAAGACCCTATGCTCTTAGCTTGTTATGCATGGGCGCAAGCCCTGGGCTAATCATGCCGTCCCTGGGGGACTAAAGTCTACCTGGCAGGCGCGAGGAACCAGGGCGTGGCGGACTCATCGGTCTTGAAGAAGGCGAGCAGGAGGTTGGCTACTTTGACGCGCCCACTTGTGGAGGGGTGCGTGCCGTCCTGCTGGAGGTCGGCGCACTGCCAGATCAGCCCGTCGTCGCGGCCCTTGAGGCCGTCGGCCCACAGGTACGGCCCCCAGGCCAGCCAGGCCCCACTCCCATCGCCCAGGCTCCGCTCTTCGATCAGCCATTTGACCGCGAAGCCGCTCTGGTAAGCATACGGCTCGGGGTTGAGGCTGGTGCTCGCGTAACCCGCGTAGATGCGGCTCGATAGATATACGATCTGCAAGTTCGGGAAGCGCGACTCCAATATCCCGACTATATCGCGCAGGGCGTCCCTCAACCCCAGAGCGTCGTTCGGGAAGGGGCGGTTCTCGCCGGCGATAGCCTCCTTCAGCCAGATGACCTGCACCTGGTTGGGCGTCACTCCCGCGTTCGTCAGGCGCTGGGTGACCGTGATCCAGTAGGAGGCGTTGGGGTTGCGGATCGTAGTGGCATCCTGCCCGCCCACCGCGCCGTCCACTATGGTCAGCTTGGGGTTTTTCCGTGGGTCCGGGTCGGCCTGCGTCTTGAACTGCGAGAACTCCTGCGTGGTGTTCGACATGCCGATGGAGAGGAGGACGAGCCTGCCGTTCGCCGGGTCGGGCTGGCCGGAGGCATCGAGGGGAGCCACGCGGGCGGCGTGCGCCCTCCCCATCCACTTGTAGTCGAGGGGCGGGCGGTTCGCCCCGTACGGGTAGAGGCCGCCTGTGTAGCCCTGGTAGGTGACATCGCCCATGTCGGTCAGTGGAGGGTAGCCGGTGGAGGTGCGGTCGCAGTTGGCCGAGGGGCGTGCTCCGGGCATGGGCACGCGGCGGGCGGCGGCGTCACTCGCAAGCAAGAAGCAAGCGCATATAACCAGGGCCAGTGAGCTTACAAGGTGATATTTGCGTGGAAGTGCCATGTGGACCTCTTTCTATTGCCCGGCATACCCGAGCTATTCGGCGGAATATGAGCACTTAGCAGGCATTATAGATCGGTTGGAGGTGGAATGTGTTACAGAGGTGTAAAATCGACGCCGGTTCTGAGCCGATTTTCAACTGTAAAGTGGCAGCCGGTGGACAATAAAAGCAGGATGGGCTAGTTACCCCCAAATAAGTGGAAAACTCTTGACTCACTTGCCTAACCTGTCGTATACTCTTCGCCACGAGGGATGTGCAAGGGTGCGTATCTGTACTTCGCGCTATTGCCTACTGTTCCCTTTGTTGTGGCTATCAAAATAATCAAAGAATTTGTATAGGGAGGGGTTAATACAAATGCAACAGACATCGCAACGTCCGATGGGCATCACAATCCTCGCAGTGCTGGCGGCTATTGGTGGGCTATTCGGCCTCTTTGCAGCGCTTAGCCTACTGGGGGGACCTTACGGTATCTACGGTATAATCAGCCTCATTACGTCGTTGGCATATCTTGCCTTCGCTTACGGAGCATGGACTCTTCAGCCCTGGGCATGGATGCTTGGCCTTGGCATCGCGGGTCTCGTGATACTTCTCCAGATTCTGTACCTCTTCTTGATCCCTGGCTATAGCATCGTGAACGTGATCATTGGTGCGATCATCCCGGCCATCATCATCTACTACCTGATGACGCCCGACGTGAAGAGGGCCTTCGGCCAGCCCGCCTAGTCCTCACCATGAGAGACGAACGACCGTGCATGAGCGCACGGTCGTTTTGTTTTGTGTATTTTGAGCGAAATAGGACCATAGGACGATGTACGCCGGTGCACAGGTAGGTAGAATGGTCTCGACCTCAAAGACAAGGAGATTCATATGACCACTGCCAGGGCAGAGAATGCAACGTCGGAGATCACCCTCCGGTGGATGGACGAGAGCGATATACCTATAGTGGCGCGCTTCATAAACGAGTGTGCGGAGCTGGAGGGTAATGTGGTTAACACTACCAGCCCGGAAGAGATGCTGCGCTGGTACCGCCACCCGCTCAACCGCAGCCGTTACCTGCTGGCCTTATTGAAGGCCGAGGACGGCGGCGAGGAGATCCTGGCCGGCGAGGCCGACTATGGCCCCACCCCCGACAACCGGCACGCCTGGGCGTGGATGCACGTGCACCCGGCCTACAGGTTGAGGGGGATCGGGGGCGCTTTATATGGCGGGATAGTGCGCTACGCCGCCGAGAGTAAGGGGCCTGCCGCCACCTTCACCCCCAACAAACAGGCTACGCTCCTGATCGAGTTCCTGGAAAGGCGAGGCTACACTACCGAGCGCTACTTCTGGGATATGCAGCTACCGGCGGACGTGGAGGTGGACGAGAAGCCCGTGCTACCGCCGGGGTTCAGCGTGCGCACCTTCGTGCCGGGACAGGACGAAGAGGTGTTCATGCAAGTGCGGAACGTGTCGTTCGCCGAGCACTACGGGTCGTCGCAGCGCACGCCGGAGGAGATCAGGGAGATGACGACGCAGCCCAATTTCCGCCCCGAAGGACTCTTCTTCGCGTTCGATGGCGACAAGGTCGCGGGCTTCTGCCTGACGGCGATCCACCCGGACGAATGCGAGCGCCGTGGCGAAGGGGTAGGCCATATCGATCTGCTCGGCACCGTGCCTGAGGCCAGGGGCCGAGGCGTCGGGCGCGCCCTCCTATTGACCGGCATAGAATACCTGCGCCGCGAGGTGCCCATAGTCGAGCTTGACGTAGAAGGCAAGAACAGCAGCGCCCTGGCGCTGTATAAGAGCGTGGGGTTCAGGGAGCACAAGGCGTGGGCGAATATGGTGGGGGGATTAAGGGGTTAGGGGATGAGGGATGAGGGATGAGGGATTAGGGGTTAGGGGATTAAGCAGATGAGACTCGTAACTCCTAACCCCTTAATCCCTTAATCCCTTAATCCCCTAACCCCTAACCCCTAATCCCTAATCCCTAACCCCCGCCCCCAGCGCACGCGCTATCGTTTGCGCGGTAATGACCAGGGGACGCGCGGCGGTCTGCCTCAATTTGCGCAGGTAGCGGAGCACGCGACGGGTCCAGACGCCGTAGGCTTCGGTGTAGCGGAGGGCGGCGGTCTCCATGCCGATCTCCTCGCCACTCTCCTCGCGCAGGTACCAGCGGTGGTCCATGATCCACAGGTACAGGTCGCCCACGGTGCGGCCTGGGAAGTCGCGCAGTATGCCGGTGCGCTCGATGATCTCGGCAAGGGGCTTGTATATATTGTCGTACCAGTCGAGGACGGCTTCTTCCCACTCGATGGGGCGGTTCTGCTCGATGCCCATGTACCAGCGATGGGCGGAGATGTGCTCGAGCAAGTTGTCGTAGCGGCCCAGAGATGTGAAGTCGATATGCACGTTCGACCTGAGCTTATCCAGTTGGGTGCATTCCAGGAAGCGAGCGTATTCGCCCAGCTTGAGGAGGTCGCGGGGGTCGGTCTCAGGGGTCAGAGGCACGTTGATGGTTAGCTCGATCACATCGGCGTCTATGAACTCGGCGTCCTTTTCGCGGGCCACCGACACTCGGTGGTTGCCGTCCTTGACGAAATAGACGTCCCCCACCTTATAAAGCTGCACGGGCGGGAGGGCTACATCGGTGAGATTTGCGCGGTCCACGCTCTCCCAGCGCGAGCGGGTGCGGGTCTGGGTGGGGAGGAAGGCGCGGTCAAAGTCGTGGTAGCGGTCCACGCTGCCGATGATAGAGGCCACCGGGACGGTGTGTACCCCTCTATACGTCTGCCCTTTGATGGGTATGGCCTGCTGGACCTCCTCGAATGCGAGGAGCCAGTTGGGGCGTCGGGCGAGGCCGGACACGAGGTCGTTGATGAAGGCCCGGCGGTGGGCGCGATCAAAGTCGGCGGCGGCCTGTTGTGCGATGGGGCGGTCGTACTTAGTATCGTCCATGGTTAGCTCCTGAGGGAGGCGCTCGCCAGTTGCCACGGTTTGGAGGCATCGTCTCTGGCAAGCTCGAGGAGGACGTGGCCGTAGGCGTTGATGATCTCGGTCTGGCCGCGTGTGGTGCGTAGGGGCAGCATGGGGTCGTAGCGATGGGTATGGCCGTGTAGCAGGATGGAGGGCTTGAAGCGGTCGATGAAGGGAAGAAAGGCTGCCCAGCCCCTGTGAGCGGTATCGGGGTTGTCGTGGATGCCCCTGGGCGGCGTGTGCGATACCAGTATATCAAGATACCGGCCCACCCGCACTTTGTTGTGGGCCAGGCCAGGCACCATCCTGAGCAGATTTAGCTCGACCGCTTGCTCGCTGTACTGGTGAGGCCCCCTGCTGTAGATGGGGCTGCCCTCGATGCCGCCCAAGAGGAGGCCGTCGTGCTCGATCAGCCTGCCGTTGAGGTCGCGCAGGCCGGGGTACGCGGTGGGGGCGTGCCGCCCGGTGGCCGGGTCGTGCGCGAGGTAGCAGTGGTTGCCGATGACGTGGAACATCGGCACGTCGAGCTTGCTGACGAGGAAGTCGAGGTAGTATGGAGGCAGGTCGCCGCAACTGATAAGCAGGTCCACGGGTGGCAGCCAGGAGAGCACGTCATTGTTGTAGAGTTGCGGCTGCACTACGTCGGAGACCGCCAATACTCTCAAGTGTTCCATGTAGTATTTTACCACGGTTGTCGGTTGTCGGTTGTCAGTTGTCGGTTGTCAGTTGTCAGTTTACGTTTTACGCTCTTACCGACCTG
>JBAURA010000407.1:0-5185 GCA_049580985.1 Chloroflexia bacterium | reverse complement strand
TAGGTGGCGTGCCAGGCGGCTTGAGGATCGCCGAAGTAGTCGAGCAGGCGGCGGAAGCGGGCGGGGCCGATGCCGGGCACGCAGCTGAGGGAGACCCAGTAAGGGGTTTGGTCGGACATTGGTTGTGGACGATGGACGGTAGTCGGTAGTCGGTAGTCGGTAGTCGGTAGTCGGTTGCCAGTTGTTGAGGGACGGCGACTAATGCAGCGCGATTATACTATAAAGGGCCGTCCAATTATGGCTTTGCAGTGGATTATAATGCAATATGCCTTCCTGATCTTCTTGAATTTTGTGGCTTTGTGGTTCGATGACAAAAGGAGCTTGATATGTCGCTATGGCCTGAGTTGGATACGCCTGCTTTGAGGATCGACCTGGAGAAGATGGAGCGCAATTTGGAGGAGATGGCAGCGCTAGCCAGGGCACGCGGGGTGAAGATGCGCCCGCACACGAAGACGCACAAGATGCCTGAGATCGGGCGGAAGCAGATGGACCTGGGGGCGGTGGGCCTGACGGTCGCCAAGCTGGGGGAAGCCGAGGTGATGGCGCGGGCGGGGTTGCGCGACCTGTTCGTGTGCTACCCGCTGGTCGGGGAGCATAAGGTGCGGAGGCTGCGCGACCTGGCTCGCGAGGCGAACATGATGACTATCGTGGAGAGTATAGAGGGGGCGCGCGGGCTATCGGCGGCTATGAAGGGCGAGGGGAAGGCGTTGGATGTGCTCATCGACCTGGAGGTTGGGTACGGGCGTGTGGGAGTGGCGGAAGAGCGCGCAGGCGAGTTAGCGCGGCTCGTGGATACGCTGCCGGGGTTGAGGCTGAGGGGCGTGTGCATACACGAGGGGAACGTGTACGGGGAGCCGGACCCGGAGTGCAGGGCGCAGTTGGCGCGGGGGCAGGTAGAGCAGATGCTGGGGATCGCGCGCGACCTGGCAAGCCGGGGGCACAACATGGAGATCGTCAGTTGCGGCTCAACGCCGGGGGCGCGGTTCACGCTGGAGGTGGAGGGGATCACGGAGATAAGGCCGGGCAACTACGTCTTTTACGACACTATGCAGGTGGCGCTGGGCACGACCGACGTTGAGCATTGTGCGCTGTCGGTGGTGACGACGGTGGTCAGCCACCAGGAGCCCGGCCGAGCGGTGATTGATGCGGGGGCGAAGGCGCTGGCGCTCGACAAGGGGCTGGGGATCGCGGCGAATGGGCACGGGATCGTGCGCGACCACCCTGGTATAACGGTTGAGAGGCTGTCGGAGGAGCACGGGTGGCTCAGGTTGGGCGAGGGGGAGACGGTAGGGATCGGGGACAGGTTGGAGGTGATACCGAACCACGCTTGCGTTGTGACCAACCTGTTCAACGAGGTGGCGGTTACGCGAGGGGATGAGGTTGTGGAGAAGTGGAAGGTGGCGGGGAGGGGGATGCTGGCTTAGGGAGCTATTTGCACAGGATAGCGATAGGTCGTTTCTAAGGCGCGTGAGCTATGCTTTTCGGAAGTTCGACATCTACGGTGAGTAGATGTGCTTCGACCGCGCTGATCTGAGGTAGTTCATCGCCATCGTTTGCCATCCATTCGAGATGCCCTTTTAGAGCTTCACGCATGTTTCTCAGAGTTTCTTCTGCGGTCTTACCCGTTGCTATACAGCCAGGAACATCGGGAGCATAGGCTGAATAGTTATTCTCCGCTTTTTCCAGCACCACCAATATGTTGTAGGTCATGACCTGCCCTCACTTAAGTTTGACGTCTGAGGCCCTTTCAATAGACATCAGGGTGCCGATCTTCACATCATCGCCCATGTTGCCCGCAATCGTCACCTTTGCTGGTTTCGAGGCATGCTTATAGTGGCGGTGCGAACCAACTGTACTTAACATGATACTATCCGTTGTCCTCTAGCTTCCTAATTACCTCACGCACCTTCATAATGCAACCTCCCGCGAGTGATTATTGCCAGGGCCAAACTTCGAGTACCCACACGATTAGCGGCGCGATACCCAGGCCGGGGAGGTAGTTGGCTAGCTTTAGCTCTTTGATATTGAGGAGTTTGAGGCCGACGCCGAGGATGGTGAGGCCGCCGACGGCTGTCATCTCGACTATGTAGGGGTTGTCGCGGCTGGGGATGCCGCTTGCCAGGAAGAAGGCGATCATGCTGACCGCGCCCTGGTAGACGAGGATGGTGCCGGTGGAGAGGAGCACGCCCCAGCCGAGGGCGGCGGTAAAGGCGAAGGCCGCGAAGCCGTCGAGCAGGGACTTGATCGCCAGGAACTCTATGTCGCCGCTGAGGCCGTTCTGGATGGAGCCGAGGATGGTGAGAGGGCCAACGCAGAAGATGAGGCTGCTGGTGACGAAGGCTTCGCTGACGGTGGATGCGCCTTTGCGCGGGGTGGCGGCGGGCGCTCCGTCGTTGGGGGTGGGTTCGGGCGCGCCTCCGAACCGGCGTTGGAGGTAGTCGCCGAGCGCGTCGAGGCCATCCTGGATGCGGAGCGCCTCGCCAATCATACCGCCGATGAGGACGCTGCCGATCATGATAAGAGGGTTGCCGGTGATGGCGCTCTGTATGCCGACTATGAGGGTGGCAAGGCCCAACCCGCCTATGACGATGGTCTGGAAACGGACGGGCAGCCGGTTACCTACCAGGAGGCCGAGCAAGGCCCCCAGGACTACGGCTGCTATGTTGAGGATGGTGCCGGAGATGGGCATGGGTCTGGTTGTCGGTTGTCGGTTGTCGGTTGTCGGTAAGAGCGTAAAACGCAAAACGCAAAATGTAAATGACGTATGACGTATCACGTATCACTTGTGATTGCTAGCGGTTGCGGCGTAAGCGAGTGGTTATTTTGCTGAGGATAAGCTCGATTTCGGGGAGGCGCATGCGCCAGACTAGGGCTGCGTAGAGAGCGCCGCCCAGGAGGGTGGGGATGCCTAGCAGGAGAGTGTCAGATATGAGGTTATCATCCTTTAGCGCGCCGGACAAGAGCCACCACGTGGCGAAGCTGACGAGGCCGAGGGCGAGCGAGGCGGCACCGGCTTTGAGGGCGGTGGTGCCTATGCCGTAGCCGCGCAGGCCGCCGGCGGTGCGCATGGCTCGGAGCAGGAAGACTGCCGTTACTATAGCATGGAACGCAAGCTGTGCGGAGTTGGCGATCACGAGGCCGGGCATGCCCCAGGTCTTGTAGGTGCCGAAGGCGATGGCGAGGTAGACGGCGAACTGGGCGATGCCGATCATGGCGGGGGTGAAGGTGTTCTTGCGAGCGTAAAAGGCGAAGAGCAGCACCTGGTCGACCGCGCTGAAGGGGAGGCCGATCACGTAGAGGCAGAGGGCCAGCACGGTGAGGTTCTGGTCGGCGGCGTCGAACGCGCCGTGCTTGAAGATGAGGCCGACCAGGGGCACGGAGAGGGTAAGGAGCAGGGCAGCAGAGGGGAGTACTAGCACTGTTACCATGCGCAGTCCACGCGAGAGGGTGCGCTTGAAGCCATCCTCGTCACCGTTGGTGAAGAACTGGGAGAGGGTGGGGAGGGAGGCGAGGGATATGGCGGCGGCCACGATCCCCAGGCCGAACTGCACAAGAGTGGTAGCGTAGCGCATGGCGCTGATCGCGCCTTCACCCACCTGGGAGGCGAGGCTGCGGTCTATCACGAGAGCGATTGAGCTGACGATGACGCTGAGGCCGACGGGAGCGTAGAGCTTGAGTATCCGGCGGACGGCGGGGTGGGAGAGGTCCAGGCGGGGGCGGATGGGGATGTCGCGCAGGCCGGGGACCTGGAGGGCGACCATGGCGAACGCGCCGATGACGAGGCCGAGGGCCAAGCTCTTGACTTGGAGGACGCCTGCCAGCGAGAAGGCGCAGAAGATGATGGCGGCGTTGAAGAAGACCGAGGTGAAGGCGGTGAAGACAAAGCGGTGGAGCGAGTAGAGCGCGGCCATGATCACGCCCGACAGGCCCATGAAGAAGACGCCGGGGAGCACCCACTGGGTCATGACGAGCGCAAGGTTTTGGGTCTCGGGCGAGTAGCCTATGCTCATGAAGCCGACAAGGGGCTGGGCGAATATCTCCAGGATGGCGACGGCGAGGAGGAGGAAGATGCCGGCCAGCGTGAGAATGGTGCTGACCACGCGCCCAAACTCCTGTCTGTTTTCAAGGCGCTCGCTGTATTCGCTGAAGACGGGGACGAGGGCGGCGCTGACCGTGCCGGAGATGAGCAGGTCGTAGACGATGGTGGCGACGTGGTTGGCAATGGTGAAGGCATCTACCTGCGCGCCCACGCCGAAGAGGTAGGCGATGGTGCTCTCGCGGCCCACGCCCACGAAGCGGCTGAGGATCGTGCCCGCCATGAGGATGGCGGCGGCGCGGGCTATGCGCCCACCCGACGAGGGTTTGCTGCCCGCGAGAGCGCCCGCTTCGGCCTGGGACTCGGTTATGGGGATGTCGGTGTTGGAGAGCATTGGGATAAAACGTAAACCGTAAAACGTAAGTAATGAGGCTCATGTATAAAAAGAGTGCAATGAAGGCTAGAGGCCTGGTAGCGCGACCTAACTAGGAGGTTGTCATTCTGAGCGAAGCGAAGAATCTCGTTCCTCGCGCATGATCTTTAGGATACAGATTCTTCGCTTCGCTCAGAATGACAAATGAAGTTGGGTCGGTTTCCATGTGGCCTTGCACTCCTTTTATACATGAGCGAGCAACGAGTGACGAGTGACGAGTGACAGTAGGCACTTACGTTTTGCGTTTTACGTTTTACGCATCTTCTCTATGAGTTCGCTGGCGCTGTGGCCTGGTACGTAGGGGATTATGCGGACCTGGCCTCCGTATGATAGCACGGCTTCGGCTTCGGGGAGGGGCTTGCCGGTGGGGCCGGTGTAGTCGCCGCCTTTGACGTAGAAGTCTGGTTGGAGGGCTTGTACGAGGTGGGTGGCGGTCGGCTCATCGAAGATGGTGACGTAGTCGACGCAGCGGAGGGCGACCAAGATCTCGGCGCGCTCGTCCTGCGGGACTATGGGGCGGCCCAGGCCCTTGTAGCCGCGAACTGAGGAGTCGGAGTTGAGGCCGACCACCAGGATGTCGCCAAGCGCGCAGGCGGCCTCCAGGTAGCGCACGTGGCCTACATGGAGCACGTCGAAGGTGCCGTTGGTGAGGACGACACGCTTGCCTTCAGCGCGCCACTGGCGGCACATGGTTGTTAACTTGGACAGGGAAAGAA
>JBAURA010000406.1:0-7248 GCA_049580985.1 Chloroflexia bacterium | reverse complement strand
ACTTCTCACTTCTCACTTCTCACTTCTCACTTCTCACTTCTCGCTTGCTCAAGAACGTGAGCACGCGCGAGGCTACGTCTTCCGGTGCCAGGCCGTCGGTGGGGATGTAGAGATCGCTGTGTTCGCGGGCATGTCCGAGCCTGGCATACTCTTCATCAAGGAGAGATTGGACCCAGCGCCGCCTGCCGCGACCCCTGATCGTGCGAAGGGATGCATCCAGGTAAACCAGCACATCGGGCTGGGAGCGCTGCCACAGGCGCGAGACATACGAGTGCTCTTGCGAAACAGAGCGGGCGTTGTACCCACGCTCTCGAAGGGCGCGCACGAGGGTAGACTTGCCGGACGAGCAAACACCGACCACCACAATACGAGGCCTGGCCTGCATGTTGGGCGCGGGAGTTGCCCGGTGGAGCGGGCGTGGCGCGCTCCACATTACGCGGCCAGGAAAGCGAGCATGCCTGTAGTCGGTATTCGAGATGGGAGGCGGAGTGGAGAAACCGGCAGAGGGAGAAGAAGACAAAGAGAGACCAGGCTGATGGTGGTCAGGGTCTCCTGAATTGGACGTGCTATTCTCCGACATCTATATCCTCCGAGGAAGCTCTTAGTTCAAACGTAGAAATCAGGAACTTGGAATTTGGAACTTAGTCTTCGAACTTCATAGTAGCAAGCTAATCGCCGAGTTGTCAAGCAAGAGGACAACCGGTAAAATGCTTGTCATGGATAAAGCGCCAGGAGGGTCAGGCCCGATGCTGCCTCTGCATATTGCGCGGGCATTGCAGGTGGCTGAAGAGACTTTTGCCGGCGGACGGGATGGGAAAGAGAAGCAGAGAGTAACATTGGCGCTGGCGGATGCGCTCACCTGCCACGTGGGCGCGATAGCGGTGGCCCAGTATTCGCAGGCGCTCCTGACCGGACAGGTGGAGCCCGATCCCACGCTCAACAGGAGCCTGCGCAGCCTGCGGCGCGTGCTGCCCGGCCAGTGGCTCGCCTGGGCTGCGAGGTCATTAGAGTCTGTGCCCGCCGGGCCGGTATCAGGCCTGGGCGAGTGGTATCTGCGCGGAGATTACGCCGAGGCAGGGGCGGCTTACGAGGCGTTGCGCCGGATAATGGTGCTGCACCTGGCCTACGACGGCGATTATGGCTCGCGGCAGTTCGTGCCGCCCAGGATATTGCTGGAGATGGTTGATCAGTACCGCATCCGGCGTAATAAAATGCCCGGACAACGGACGACGGACGATGGACGACGGACGACGGACGATGACCTTGATGAGCAGGTGGCCGCCGCGCTCTTCCCCGGCCTGCGCGCCTTGCTCGATACGGCCACTTTCCTGGGCGAGTACCAGCTCTATGCGCCTGAGACGCGCCAGTTGCTCATGGGAGTCAAGCCTGCCACGCCAATGCCCCCCATGACCGTGCCCGTCGACCTGATAGGCGCGGCGACCATGCTACTCTACCCACCGGGATCAGCGCCCGACTATACGAAGCGCCCGACCCTGGGGGACGAGCGGCTGCCGATCTTTCCGCTTGACCCGCTCTTGGTGTATATTCAATGTGGGCAATGTGACCGCTATCGCGTGGCAGCCCTCAACGAAGTTGTGAATGGTACGCCTACCTACCGGGGCCTCGATCCTCATTGTGGGCACACAGAAGTTAGAGGTTAGGCTGGGATTATACATCTAACTTCTAATATCTAATTTCCGATATCTACAAGGAGAACTAGCTATGGGCAAGATTTACGATTCGATGGCCGAATTCTTCAAGAAGGACGACTGGCCCGCCACGCAGATCGAGGGGCAGAGCGCGATGAGCATGAACTTCCAGGGGCAAAACGGCAGGTGGGGCTGCCTGGCCCGCGTGGACGAAGACAAGGAGCTTGTACTCTTCTATTCTTATTGCCCGGTCAAGGCCCCGGAGGACAAGCGCCCCATTCTGGCCGATTTCCTTACCAGGGCCAACTACGGCCTCTACATCGGCAACTTCGAGATGGACTACAACGACGGCGAGATCCGATACAAGACGAGCATAGACGTGGAGGGCAACCAGTCAATCAACGCGGCCCCCACAGAGAACGGCAAAGCGCCCGAAACGACAAGTCAGGAGCCTGTGCAATTGAGCTTCGCCCTGATGAAGCGGCTGGTGTACGACAACGTAGGCGTGATGGACAAGTACATGCCCGGCATCATGGCGGTCGTGTACGGTGGGGCGTCGCCCACGGAGGCAATTGCTAAGGTAGAGGGGTAGATAATAAGTGAGAAGTGAGAACGTTAGCTCACTTCTCATTTCTTATTTCTGAAACGGGTACAACGAGGCTTTCAGGCGCTTGATACGCCTGTAGGATTGGTCTATCTGGTCGTAGGTGATCTCGCTGCGCTCAAGGAGGCCGCGAATTACAGAGATGGCGCGGGCTACGGTGTCGGGGCCGTAGAGAAGGTTGTTGCCGATGGTAATAATGTCCACGCCCGCCTTCACCGCCAACTCGATTGCTTTGTCGAATGAGTAGTAGGCTGTGATGGCCCCCATCTGCATATCGTCGGTCATTATTACTCCATCGTAGCCAAGTTCCCCGCGCAGGAGGCCGGTGATCGTGGGGTAGGAGAGGGTGGCGGGCAGTTCGGGGTCGAGGTGAGCATTGTAGATGTGGGCGGTCATGATCACGTTGCACATGCCCCACGTGATGATCTGTTTGTAGGGTTCCAACTCCTGCCTGGACCAGGTATTGGTCACGTCCACGAACCCGGCGTGCGAGTCGGCGCGCGAGCTGCCATGACCGGGGAAGTGCTTGAGGGCGCAATACACGCGTCGCTCCATGTGCGCGGCCAGCACCTCGAACGAGTGGGCGGATACAATCGCGGCATCCGCTGAGAAGCTGCGCCCCAGGCTCCCTATCACCGGGTTGGAGGGGTTAGTGTTAAGGTCCACCACCGGCGCGAGGTTGAGGTTGATGCCGTGCTCGCGGAGGAGGAAGGCGGCGGTGTTGGCGTACCGGCGCGTCATGCTGGGATCGTTTTGGTTGCCCAGGTATTGTTGGGAGGGCATGGAAGGGAAGCCGTTGCGCGGCTTGAGGCGGGCTACCGCTCCCCCTTCCTGGTCCACCGCTATCAGGAGCGGGACCGGGGTCAGCTCTTGCAAGGAGGCGGTGAGCGTCTTCAGCTGTTCGGGCGATTGGATATTGCCGATTGAAGGGTCGGGGTGGTCGAACAGGAGCACGCCACCGATGCGCCGGCTGCGGACCGCTTCCCAGATGGGACTACCCTCTCGTATGCTGGTGCCATGAAAGCCGACCATGATCATCTGCGCGATCTTGAAGCCTATCGTTTCGGGGATGGGTGGGACGACGATCAACTCTACGGGGTGGAAGTCGTCCTGGGCAGAAGCGGAGCGCGCAAGCTGGCTGCCCAGCCCCAGCGCCGCGCTGGCTCCCATCGCCAGCAGTTCCCTGCGGGTGTAGCGCCGCTTCAAACCGGCACCCTCATCTCCAGCCGCCTTACCTGGGGCACGATCTTGCCCGGCTCGTGCTCATCGCGCGCACGGATAGCCAGCACCAGCACCGCCATGTCGTCGGCTGGACGGTTCGCGTCGGCCTCCAGGGCCTGCGCAAGCAAATAATCGGCTATCTGTTGGGCATCGCGGAGGCCGGAGGCCAACGCCTGGCGGAAGAGTGCATTTACATCGACCGGGCGGTTGTCACGCCTGCCCGCTTCCATCAGGCCGTCGGAGTAGGTCACGGCATAGGTGTCTGCCCGTAAAGGCAACTCCGCGATCACGGGCTTGGTCATGACGTAGATGCCTATAGGATTGGAAGCAGCCTCAAGCACCGTAAGCTCCGGCTCATCCGGCAGCGACATGAGGATGGGGCAGTGGCTGTTGCGCGACAGCACCAGGGTGCGCGTCGCCAGGTCCACCGTCACGATCACGAGGGTGGCCGAGACCTTGCCTCCCCGGTAGGCGTAGAGATAGTCGTGCACCGACCGGGCGACTACGCCATCGCGCACCCCTTCCTTGATCATGCTGACGGCTTTGGCGGTGACAAGGTGGGAGGTGCTCTTGGCGGAAGAACCGCTTCCCTGCCCGTCGGCGAGCACCACCGAGAATCCGCCGTGCGGGCGCTCGACCACCTCCACGGTGTCGCCGCTTTCGCGGCTTGCGTATTTATTGGTCTTGGCGACGGCTAGCTGGACATCCATAAGGCTTAGGTTTCGCTACGGTTAGAGTTACCTGCTACATAATACCCCTGGCGCAATCGCATGCTGAAGATAAGCACTCAGGGTACCAGGAATAGCTATTTGCGTGCTTGTGCATACAGGCCCACGGTTGTATTGTAGATTACGGATGAACTACGAGCAACCAGGGGTTGTGTGCAAACGTTCAGTGTAGGGGTAGAGAAAACCGGGTCGTAGGGGCACCCCTTGTGGGTGCCCTGTTCCCTAACCATGATCTCGCCCGAAGAGGGCACCCACAAGGGGTGCCCCTACGACGCTCACGCCAAATTGAATTCTTACGCTTGTGGCCTGCATAACGTAATATGGCGTGCGGCCCCGGCGTTTACAGAATATAGAAAGCACGCATATGCGATATTCAGATCGACGAACCCCGGCCCGGCGATTGGTATTTGCCATCGCTTCTATTTACCCCCTCTGCCTGCTGGCCCTATCGGCGATGCACGCCCTGCAACCCCGGCGCACCGGCTTGCTGGGCCTGAGCGAGGTGTTCGCGCCCTACCTGTTCTTGCCGCTGTTGGTGCTGCTGCCATTCGCCTTTATGAGGGGCGCGGCTTTGCTGCGGGTGATGCTGGTTGTGTGCGCGGTCGTGTATGGCGTGCGCTTTCCACCCAACCTCATCTCCGCATCGCCTGCCGAGACGCCGGGCGCGATACAGTTGAGCGTGATGAGTTGGAACGTAATGGTGGGAGACGACTACGACGAGGTAGCGCGAGTGCTGAGCGAGAGGCCGGCGGCTATCGTGGGGCTGGTGGAGGCCGATTGGCACAGGCTGGCGAACGACCCTGAGGTGGCGAAGGTGTACCCCTACAGGTGGGGGGTGCAGGCGGGCGGCACCGTTACGGGCCAGGCGCTGTTGAGCGTGTACCCTATCATCCAGCAGGGGATAATTGACATGCCCGCCGAGGTATGGTCGGGCATACCACGAGCCGCGTGGGCGCGCCTCGACGTGGGGCTTGGGCGGAACGTAGTGGTGGTGGTCGCGCACCCGCCTCCCGCCCGCATGTGCACCAGGCAGACCTTTCCCACGAACTGCTACGACACGTCAACCAGGGACAAGCAGATCGCGGCCATCAACGCTTTCGTGCAGCCATACCTGCAAGCCTGGGACGCCGTCCTACTTATGGGCGACTTCAACGTGACTGAGCGCGAGCCTGCCTACAACGACCTGTCTGCGGGCCTGACGGACGCGCATATAGCGGCGGGGTCAGGGGTGGGGGCCACCTGGCGCCCGGCGCAGATGATGGGGCAACCGTTTGGCCTGCTCCGCATCGACTACATCTTCTCCAGCCTTAACCTGATGCCTCTTACGCTGGACGTGGACTGCACGCCCCACGGAAGCGATCACTGCATAGTACTCGGCACGTTTGAGGTGATGACGGTCGAGGTGAAGTAGGAGACTAGAGCACCAGATCCAGGAAGAGGAAGGTGAAAAACGCGATCCCCGCCGTCACGGGGATGGTGAATACCCAGGCGCGGATGATGTTGAAGGCCACGCCCCACCTGACGGCTGAGAGCCTGCGGGCCGCGCCCACGCCCATGATGCAGGAGGAAATAACGTGCGTGGTGCTGAGGGGGAAGCCAAAGCGCGAAGCGGTTTCGATGATGGTAGCGGCGGTGGTCTCGGCGGCGAAGCCGTGGATCGGCTCAAGGTGGACTATGCGCTGGCCCATCGTGTGTATTATGCGCCAGCCTCCCGCCGCCGTGCCCGCTGCCATGGCGGTGGCGGCCACTATGATCACCCACACGGGGATATTGGGCAAGCCTTTTTCGTCTACGGGCAGGGTGAAACCCGCCGAAAAGAGGGAGAGGGTGATGATGCCCATCGTCTTTTGAGCGTCGTTGGAGCCATGGCTGAAGGCCATGAAGGCGGCGGACATAACCTGCAAGCGCCGGAAAGTGCCCCCGACGCGCTTGGGCGAGGCGTTGGCGAACGCCCAGAAGAGGAAGCGCATAAAGAACATCGAGATGAGGAAGCCTGCAAGGGGCGACAGGATGAGAGGGAGCACCACCTTGGTGCCGACGCCACTCCACACCACGTGGTCCAGGCCGAGGGCCGCCGCCCCCGCGCCCACCACGCCCCCGATCAGCGCGTGGCTGGACGACGAGGGGATGCCGAAATACCATGTGATCAGGTTCCAGGTGATCGCCCCCACCAGGGCCGAGATGATGAGCAACTGGGCCGGGCCGATAGAGAGGGCTTTGACGGCTTCGGGGTCAACCAGGCCGGAGGTGATCGTCTTGGCGACAGCCTGCCCGGTGAGCGCGCCCACGAAGTTGAGCGAGGCGGACATGAGGATTGCCACGCCGGTACTCAGGACGCGGGTGGAGACCACCGTGGCGATAGCGTTGGCGGTATCGTGGAAACCGTTGATGAAGTCGAAGGCTATAGCCAGCACGATCACCAGGCCCAGCAGGGTCCAGTCGTATGCACCGAGATCAGGCATGTTTGATCGCAAGCCCCCTCAATACGTCGGCTATATCTTCGGCTTTGTCGGTGGCCTCCTCCATCTCGCCATAGATGTCGCGCCATTTGATGATGTCGAGGAGATGTGTATTACCCGCGTCTTCCGGGTTTGCGAATAACTCGCCCAGGCCCTCGCGCAAGAGGTCGTCGGCTTTATTCTCCAGGCTGTTGATCTTGATGACGGAGGGAAGGATCTTGCCCATATCGCCGCGCCTGCGCAGGTAGGGGACCGCTTTCACCACCTCTTCGGCCTGGCCCACTATGCAATCGGCCAGGTCTCGGGCGACGTGGGGCACAGAGTCGACTTTGTACACGGCCATCATGTCGGCTGCCGAGTGCACCAGGTCGGTCACGTCGTCTATGGCGCTATAGAGGGAGATGATGTCTTCCCGGTCTAGGGGAGTGACAAAGGACTTGTTGAGCTGGGCGTATATGCGGTGGCCGATCTCGTCGCCGCGATGCTCTAAATCGTGCAGCCGCTTGACTGCTTCAGCCTGGTTTTGGAAGTTGTAGCACAGGTCGCGCAGTCCGTTGGCGGCTAGCAACGCGTTATTGGCGGCGTCT
>JBAURA010000405.1:0-5770 GCA_049580985.1 Chloroflexia bacterium | reverse complement strand
TCGTGAACCCTAGCTCTTGGCCAGCGCGGCCTTCGCCGCTGCGAGGCGCGCCACCGGCACGCGGAACGGCGAGCAGCTGACGTAGTCCAGCCCGACCTTCTCGAAGAACTGGATCGACGCGGGGTCGCCGCCGTGCTCGCCGCAGATGCCCACCTTCAGGTCGGGACGGGTCTTGCGGCCCTGCTCGGTGGCGACACGCACCAGCGCTCCCACGCCATCTCTATCAAGGGTCTGGAAGGGATTTTCCGGCAAAATCCCCATCTCCACGTATTGGAGGAGGAACTTCCCCTCCGCATCATCGCGCGAGTAGCCAAAGGTGGTCTGCGTCAGGTCGTTTGTTCCGAACGAGAAGAACTCGGCGTGCTGGGCGATCTCGCTCGCGGTGAGAGCCGCGCGCGGGATCTCGATCATCGTACCGAACTTGTAAGGTATATCGCGGCCCGCGTCCTTCTCCACTTCCTTCGCGATCCCCTCCAACTGCTCTCGCACCTGCTTCAGCTCGTTCACATGCCCCACCAACGGGATCATAATCTCCGGGCGCGACTCCAACCCCTCGTCTAATAGCCGGTTGGACGCCTTCAGGATGGCACGCACCTGCATGTCGTTGATAGCCGGGTACATAATGCCCAGGCGGCACCCGCGTAACCCAAGCATTGGATTCTGCTCGCGCATCTGGCCCACTATGCCCAGGAGCTGCATCTTCTCCTTGTACTCCTCGGAATCCTCCTTGCCCTGCATCCGCAACTCGGTGGTCTCCACCAGCAGTTCGTCATGAGACGGAAGGAACTCGTGCAGAGGCGGGTCGAGCAAACGTATCACGGTGGGCTTGCCCTCCATAGCCTTCAGGATGCCGTAGAAATCGGCCTGCTGAATAACTTCCAGTTGGTCGAGGGCGCTGTGATAGTCCCTATGCGCTTCGGAAGCCTCGATAGCAGCCTGCGCCTTCTGGACTTCCGCCTCGGCCTCATCGCGCTTGTCCGAGTCGGCTGACAGCTTGGCCATGCCGGCTTGAGCGTCGTAGAGCGCCCCGTCCAGGCGGGTGGCCTCGGCGGCTGACAGAATCATCTGGCGCACTACCGGTAGCCGCTCCTCTTCGAAGAACATGTGCTCGGTGCGGCACAGTCCGATCCCCTCCGCACCGAACGACACAGCCTTGACGGCATCACGCGGGTAGTCGGCATTGGCCCACACGCCCAGCTTGCGGAACCCGTCCGCCCATTCCAGCAACGTAATCAGATCGTGCTCTTCCTCGTAATTGGACTCGATGAGAGCGATCGCGCCCGCGAACACCTCGCCCGTGGTCCCATCTATAGAGATGATCTCGCCCTCGCGCACCGTCACGCCATTGGCCCTCATGTAGCCCTCTTCGTCGTTGATGAGGAGGCCGCCCTTCTCGGCCCCGGCCACACACACCTTGCCGAACTGCCGGGCCACCACCGCCGCATGCGACGTAGCCCCACCGCGCTGGGTCAGCACGCCCTTGGACGCGATCATGCCGTGCACATCCTCCGGGTTGGTTTCCTCGCGCGCCAACACGACCGACTGCCCTGAATGCCCCACCTCCTCGGCCTTATCCGCCGTGAAGATAGCCTGGCCGACGGCAGCGCCCGGCGCGGCGTTGAGGCCTACCGCCAGCAGTTTCCCTTCTTTGCGGGCGCGCTCCTTGTCCTTGTCGTCAAACCGGGGCAACAAGAGTTGCACCACGTGCGCCGGCTCGACGCGTTGCACCGCCTCCTCCTTAGAGATCAGCCCATCGTTCGCCATATCGACGGCGATCTTGACCGCTGCGGCTGCTGTCCTCTTGCCCGACCGGGTCTGGAGCATGTAGAGCTTGCCCCGCTCGATGGTGAACTCCATGTCCTGCATATCCCGGTAGTGGCGCTCCAGCCTCTTTCCTATCTCGTCAAACTGGCTGTAGACCTCCGGCATATCTTCCTGGAGCTGCGAGATCTTCTGGGGCGTGCGTATACCGGCCACCACGTCCTCTCCCTGGGCATTTACCAGGAACTCGCCGTAGAGATGCGGGTCGCCGTCGGAGGGGTTGCGGGTGAAAGCCACGCCCGTGCCGGAGTCGTTGCCCATGTTGCCGAATACCATCATCACCACGTTGACCGCTGTGCCCAGGTCGTCGGGGATATCCTGCGCCTTGCGATATGCGAAGGCGCGAGGCGAGTTCCACGAGTTGAACACGGCCTGGATCGACATGCGAAGTTGGTCGTAAGGGTCGTCGGGGAAGTCGCGCCCGGTCTCGCGCTTAACCGCCGCTTTGAACTGCTCAACCAGGGTGCGGAGGTCGCCAGCCGTCAGGTCGGTATCGAGCGACACGCCGCGCTCTTCCTTCATCTTGTCCAGCAGATCGTCAAAGTGGTGGGCCTCCACGCCCATCACGATGCGCCCGAATAGCTGGATGAAGCGCCGGTATGCGTCGTACCCAAAGCGCTCGTTGCCCGTCAGCTTGACCAACCCCTGCAAAGTGTCAGGGTTCAGGCCCAGGTTGAGGATCGTGTCCATCATGCCTGGCATGGAGAACTTCGCCCCGGAGCGCACCGACACCAGCAAAGGGTTCTCAGGGTCGCCCAGGCGCTTGTCCACCTCGTGCTCCACCGTATGTAGAGCCTCTATAGTCTGGTCCCACATCCCATCCGGGAACTTCTCGCCATTGGCGTAGAAGGCCCGGCATGCCTCGGTGCTGATGGTGAAGCCGGGAGGCACGGGCAGGCCGGCGTTGGTCATCTCGGCCAGCCCCGCGCCCTTGCCGCCCAGCAGGTCACGCTGCTTCGCGTTCCCCTCGTGGAATAGGTAGACCCATTTGTGAGATTGCGGATTATGACTTGTGGATTGTGGATTTGAGGTTGAGGTTGTCATGGTTACGTGGTTCTCCTTATGAGTTCAAGTATTGTCATTTGGCGGCTTCTTCAACGAACTTCTCAAATTCGTCTTTCTTCAAATCAAACTGCAACATTAATTCCAGGTAGGGGTAATGGTCAGTGGAGCTTCCAATACCAGTTCGGAGAGCCTGGCAGTCATAAGTCCCTACCTCAGCCTGCAAGTTAGCGAGAGTAGACAAAAAAGCTTCAGTCTCGCTGTTAGGAATAAGCACTCCTGTTACCGTCCTTGTTGCTGATAAGTTGAAATCTTCGGCACGAAACTCAGGTTCCCCAGTATATCCGTTGGCTTTACGCTTCAATTCGTAACGCGCAGACATTTCACTAGGCCTACTATAACCGGACCAAGAGTCCACGATGGTGATGGACACTAATTCCCTGGCTTCAGGAAAGGTAATCGTGATATGAGCAGGGGCTGGCGGTAAAGGTGTCGCTTCACTAGTGCAGGCGGATAACGCCAGGGCTAGTGCTGCGACAGGCAGCGCCAGGATAATCCAATAGCCACCGCGAAACAAGCCCGATTTTGACATTCTGAGCGAAGCGAAGGATCTAGGAGGATGGGCACTGTTCAATGCCGGCATCTTGGATCCTTCGCTTCGCTCAGAATGTCAATGGGGTGACTGCGACACCATCGCAAGGTCAGGCCCGATACCAGGCACATGAGAGCGACGGACACAATTAGAGCCATCGGCCACGAAGGGCTTCCGGCCCCCGGCATGCCTACCGGGCTTAACAGCAAGGCATACAAATAGCCAAAATTGTCTGCATAGATCAACGCTCCGTTGTACACGATAGGGGTGTTAGGAGCGTCTTCTATCTCCAGCTTCCATTGCACGCTACCGGTACTGGCGTTGACCGAGTACAAGGCATTTGGCGGGCTACCCATGCCCGTTGCCTGCGTTCCAAAGTATACAAATCCACCCTGTATAGCAAGCCCGCCGGACAATTCATTATCGAGATTTAGTCGCCACTTTTCTCGCCCTGTGCCAGCATCCAGGGCAATCAAATGGGGGACCGCCTCACTATCAGCATTGGACTCATCATCAAGGATGTTCGCCCCGAAACATACAACACCATCCTTAATGACAGCCAGGGTGCTTATGCCCGGCTGCGTGGGGAAGTAGTGCGTTGGGTAGGGAGGGATATTGGTAATACCAGGGGTCGGAGGGACTGTCTCCGTATCATTCCGATCGGCAACCGTATAATCCCAAACGAGCTTGCCGGTCGAGGCATCCAGCGCATACAGACGGTCGGCACCAAAGTTGTCACTCAAGAAGTACACCTTGTTCCCACTCACTATTGGAGGGGGTGCCTGCAAGATCCCTTTGTTGGCTGGGAACTTCCATTTCTCTTCGCCCGTAGCCATGTCCAACGCGCGAAAATAACTGGTTCCTTGCTCTGAAACAGCCCTTTGGGTGAAGTAGAGGACCCCCTTGGAGATAGCCGGAGCATCCATAACGTAGCCACCCGGCAACGGCAACTCCCATTTAAGCGTGCCATCCGCGAGCCTCAGTGCGTAAATACTGCCGGAGGGGCCCACCTCCGATGTGCCCTCGCTGCCAAAGTACAAGGTATCTCCGGCGACCACCGGGGTAGTAACTTGCTGCTCGATAATCTCAAAGCGCCAGCGCTCCTTCCCCGTCCGCGCATCTACCGCAAACATGATCGCGCCTACATGGTCCGGGCTGGAAGGGTAGGCGCTAAATATCACCCTGTTGGCTCCGCGAAACACCAGACCCCCACCATACACAGGCCGCGTGCCCGAACTCCCCCATAAATTCGGATTGAACTCCCATTTTGTGGCCCCGGTATCGGGATCGACAGCAATAACCACCGAGAAATCTGAGGCGGCGTACATAGTTTCATGCTCGGCGTCGACAATCAAGCTATGGTACGTGCTATTCTCTCGGCGTACCTTCCACTTCAGCGCCACGCCTGCCGCACCGGCCCCAGGGGTCGGGTGCGGCCCAACTACGATATCCGACGCATGGGTGGCGAGAGCTTCGCCAACAAGCGACATGACGAGCGCGATTGCGAGCCCTATTTTGAGTGTCGCTCTCATATGAAGCTCCAATTACCGGACGCTAACGATTCGACGCTTCCTCAACCAACCGCTCCAGCACGTCGTCCTCCAGGTACGGGTCGAGAAGGCGCAGGGCCTCGGCTATCTCAGCCGTCTCGATAACGTACTCCTTGTTATTGATACTGGCGGCCCAGGGTGTATGGTCCGTCCCCTGCGACTGTGTATAAAAGGAGATCACGTCCCCCGAAACATCGATTGTGACGGAGATATTCGGATAATCGTCGGTGTGCTCTATCCGGGGCGTATATGTGCCTTCCTTGAGAGGGACTGCGGCCAGCCTCGCCAGAAAGTCGTTCACCACGTTTTCAGGTATGGCGATAGTCACTGCGGTTGTGATTGGTGTGCCAGCGTACTCCCCTACAGAGAAATCGGCGATGCCGGCGAGGCCGTCGGCGGTACGGTCCAGCAGGTAGTGAGCCAGGATGGGAGCGGCAGGCGAGAGGCCCGCCCAGTCGTCGCGGATCTTGACCGACCTGGCGTTCGGTATCCGCGCGAGCGCCTGGACCAGCGGATCGGGCGTCGGCGTGGCAGGCGCGCCAGATAGATCGCACGCGGCCAGCAGAAGCAGCGATACCATCGCGGCAAAGATCGCGGGTCGGGCAACTATTGCACGCGCACGAGCCTGGCCTGCGTAACCTGTAGACGCAGGGGGCATATGCTGATCACGGTGCAATTCGGCTATCATAGCTATTTCCTCACAGCATCATCCGTTATAGGGCACTACATTGTAGCACAGCGCAACGCACCCGCGCCAAAGTAAGATCACCCGGACAATAAATTGTCGGGCTACGCAAACGAAGTC
>JBAURA010000404.1:0-1776 GCA_049580985.1 Chloroflexia bacterium | reverse complement strand
CTGACCCCTGTTGCCTCCTGTTGCGCGTTACAACACCTGTTTGGACCCGTTTTGAGGCACTTTGCAGCCGTTTTTGACCTGATCAACGGTTGTTCACACCCGAATAACTAGCAATTACCGTTTAAGGAAGTTCCGTGGGAAGTGAAGTTCATAACCTCAGAATCTGCTCTGCCGACTTAAGGAAGTTCCATCGGCAGATAGATCTTAAGGTCATCGTCCTTTAATCCCCAATCCCCAATCCCCAATCCCTGCCCCCTGCCCCCTGCCCCCTGCCCCCTGCTCCCTTGACGCTCCGCGTCCACTTTCGTATACTCGTTCTTGCGGGGTATGGAAGCATACCCCTAGCCTGAATCTGAGTCTGGACCTGCGGCTGAACAGTCCCCGCGCCCAAGCGATCTCGAAAGACTGGAAACTAAATATATGTCGTCTCAAACCTGCCCAAGCTGTGGGTGGCTCAATCGTGCCACCAACCGATTTTGCTCCAATTGTGGCGGTGCTATCGTACCGAGCACTCCCGCCCCGGCGGAATCGACGGGGGCTGTGCTGCCTACACAACCGACCGCCCCAATAGCAACGGATGCCTCCTCAGCCACTACGCCAACCGGCGAGCCGGTGAGTGGATCTGCTGCCGATGCCTCGGCCTTTACGCCGCCTTCCGCGTCAACGGCGGATACCCAGCCCGTGACATACGCTGTCAAACGCTGGGAAGCTGAAGCTACCCCTACCGAGCCTGAGAGCGGACAGCCCTTCACCCCGCCCTCCCCGCAGGCCGGCTGGCCGGCCCCGACCATACCGATAGCGCCCCCGCCCGTCCCGCCCGGCACATACCCTTACGGCGCCGCGCAAGGCGACCTCACCGGCTTAGGGACTGCATCTTCTGCCTCTGCCGCTGCTATGCCTCACAGGAGTGAAGGTGGGACTTACCTGCCATATTCGACCGAGGCTGCTCGCCACCTGGAGACTAAGAAGAATTCGCGGTCCTGGCTGATACCGTCTATCATTGTGGCCGCCGTCGCGCTGCTGGTGATAGGCAGCGTCGCCGCTTTCCTCGTGCTCAACGGCCAGAGAGCGGCCAATCCCACGAGCCAACTCCCTACAACACAAGAGGGAACGCAGCAGCTACAATGCTCGGACCTGCTCTCGAAGCTCGAATCGGGCGGGAGCGGTTCGGATAACGAGGACACGTTGCGGGGTATCATCTGCAAGAGCAACGACGAGCAGATCAAAGCCTGGCGCGAGTTGGATACCGAGATCCTGAAAGGCACGCGCACGGGCCAGGCGCTGGAGGAGAATATCCAGGCCGTGCTGGACCTGAGAAACAAGGGCCTGTATGCCTTGCCCGATAACAAAAGCATCGAGTTTGGCGAGGTCAAGTTCGAGGGTGACAAGGCTACCGCCAAGACTGTGGAGGTGTGGACCGTTACCTTCTATAGCAAGAGCGACAACAGGGTGGTCTTGCCCCCGCAAGGCCCCGATACTCTGCGCGAGACGTACCATTTCGTCAAGATAGATGGTAAGTGGCTGATCACTTCGGTTGATATAGTGCCGAACGAGCCGCCGATCACGCCGGGGACGACTGATACGTGATACGTCAATAGGTGATCATAATTAAACAGAGAGGTCCGCGTTGCGCGGACCTCTCTGTTTAATTCTATTCTTGCTGCTTGGGCTATTGCTCTGTGCGCGCCGGGGCTGTGGCTGGCGCTCGTCCGGTGCGGCGGAGCGCCCAGCCGCCCAGCACCATGAGGGCGCTGGCGAATCCGAGCCATACAGGCA
>JBAURA010000403.1:0-30556 GCA_049580985.1 Chloroflexia bacterium | reverse complement strand
GTATAGCTCAACGCCCGAGGCCGGTTGGCTTCTCTACGGGATCAAGCCTGTGATCATCGCGGTAGTAGCGCAGGCGCTATGGGGCCTCGGCAGGACCGCGTTCAAAAACGCCGCGCTGGCAGTACTGGGCGTGAGTGTGCTCGCACTCTACCTGCTGGGCGTGAACGAGCTAGCACTCCTATTCGGCGGCGCGGCTGCCTACGTTCTGTTTGAAGGCATACGGCTTGGATGGCTGGCGCGGGCCGCGACCTCGGCGGTGCTGCCTCTGCCGATGGCCCTGTCCTGGCTCCTGTCGCCGGGGGCAGGCGGCCTCGCCTCCTTCAACCTGTGGACGCTCTTCCTCACGTTCCTCAAGATCGGGTCGGTGCTGTACGGCAGCGGCTACGTATTGCTGGCCTTCCTGCGCAACGACTTCGTGGAGCGTCTTGGTTGGCTCACCAACCAGCAATTGCTCGACGCCGTGGCGATAGGGCAGCTAACACCGGGGCCGTTCTTCACGACGGCCACCTTCATCGGATACGTGCTGGGCGGCGTGCCCGGCGGGCTGGTGGCTACGCTCGGTATATTCCTGCCGTCGTTCATGTTCGTGGCGCTCAGCGGTCCCATTATCCCACGCCTGCGTAATTGGCCGTGGACAGCCGCCCTCTTGGACGGAGTGAACGTGGCGGCGCTCGGCCTCATGGCGGCGGTAACCTGGGAGCTAGGCGTGGGCGCGCTCGTAGATTGGCTGACCATCGGCATCGCCCTCTTAGCCGCCCTGCTACTGGTCCGGTTCAGGGTGAACTCTGCGTGGCTGGTGCTGGGAGGGGCCGTCGTTGGCCTGCTAGTCCACTAATGCAGGCGTAGGCAATAGTTTATGCGCAGGAGCATCCCCACGAATGCCCCTGCGTCCTCCTTATTTAAAGTGGTCGCGGTTGATGGCAATGTACGCCAGGTACTCCTCGGGCACATCCTCATCAACGTAGATCGCCCCGACCGGGCACTCTGGTTCACATGCGCCGCAGTCCATGCATTCGTCAGGGTCGATGAACAGTTGTAGTGCCGCAGAGTAGCCGGCCTCGTCCTTACGCGGGTGGATGCAATCTACAGGGCACACCTCCACACAGGCCGCGTCCTTCACTCCGATGCATGGCTCGGTAATCACATAGGTCATATTCGGTTATCCTCCATAAGATGTGATAGTAGCCGGGCCGGCCCACAGCCTACGCTACCATCTTACAGAGGTTGCCGGTACATATCGTTGAGATAGAGCAACTCCCCTACGTGCCCGCTGCCGGGAAATCGTCGGCTATGGCTTCGAGCCTCACCGAATTTCGCACCAGCACCCGCTCAGGATGCGGCTGACCGTGAAGATAGTTGTGCCCATGAGTTCAGCAAGAATACTCTCCTCCCAAATATCCATAATCGGGGCAAGAACATATAGCGCTGTAGGGGCGAGACTTGCCACGCCCCTACGTTAGCAGGATTCTGTCTAACGCGACACTGAACGCTTGCTTCTGCGGAGGTAGTAGACCCCAGCTACAAGCAGCACGGTGCCGGCTGCGGCCAGCCAGAGCCAGATGTCGGGAGTGAGAGAGGTGGCGGTGGCGATGCCAGTGCGTGGCATGCCCGGTGAGTCACCGGGTGGCGTGCCTGGAGCAAGGGACAGTTCGAAGGGGACGATTACTCCGCCCCCCTCGGTCGTCCCGGAGCGGGGCATTTCGAGCGTGTCGCCCTGGGGCGGGTTGTTGACGCCGATGCCTACCTGGCCGATCATGCCTTGGACGCGGTGAGTGCCGATATCACACCAGAAGGTGTAGTTACCCGGTTGCATTGGCGTTGTGAAGACCACGTAACCCTCCTGGCCCGCCTCCAACGCGCCGCCCACGCCGATCCACCCGCCTGGGGCCGCGATGGCGATATTGTGGCGGACCTGGTTCGGCTCCAGGTTCTTGGCGTGGATCGCTACCTTGCGGCCGGGCGGCGCCGTGAAGTAGTTCGGGTAGAAGTGGGTATTCAAGGCCGTAACCTCTACGACGAGCGCGTCGGGTGGCGCGCTCATGGCGACCTGTATCAGTCCCGCTTGCGGGATGCCGCCCGCCTCAAGCTGCTTTGGCTGGGCCTTCACAACGTTTGGCTCGGTCACGCCGTCTTGAGGGAGGGCGAACGCTATGAGGGCGTCACCCACGGGCGATATCTGGCCGGAGCGCACCTGCGTATTTCCTCCGAAAGCCATCACCACGTACTCGCGCCCACCTTCCACGTAGACCGCCGATGACCCGTTCGCGCCGCCGACGCCGTCGCGGTCGGGGGTGTAGGTCCACAGGACCTGGCCACTCCTGGCGTCGAGGGCGTTGAACTTGCCATTGCTTTCGCCCATGAAGACCAGATCACCAGCCACGGTGATCCCCGACACCACCCGCTCTGGCACCTGCATTTTCCAGGCGATCTTGCCTGTGGTGGTGTCGACGGCGTCGAAGAGGCCGTAGCGGTCTTCAACTGCGTGGCTTGGCCGGTCGGAAAGAGTGGAGCCGAGAGTATTGGGGCTGTCGGGCACAGCCTGTATGAGCCACGCCTCGTAGCCGCCTGCGGGGATATAGCTGTACTTCGTGCGTGGGCTATACGCGGCACCGGCCCACTCAGGACCCGACTCGGCCCCGGGCTGGAAGACCTTCGGCTCCTCGCCAGGTGGAGTCCACATGAGCGCATTCTTGTATGGCGGGTAGTCCTTCAAGACACTATGCGGGATCAGCTCCTCGATGGTTGACTCGGGCTGGGTTGGCCAGGGTTTTTGCCAGGCCGGTTCCATGGGCGCGCGCGCTTCACGCACCGGGTAGAGGGGCGTGCCATCGCGCCGGTCGAGGATGAAATAGTAGCCGCTCTTGTTGGCGTGGCCGACAGCGGGGACCTGCTGCCCGTCCTTCTCCAGGGTGAAGAGGTGCGGTGGCTGCGGTCCATCGAAGTCCCAGATGTCGTGATGCACTTCCTGGAAGTGCCAGCGATACTTGCCTGTGTTCAGGTCGACCGCGACCACTGAGGCGGTGAAAAGGTTGGTGCCTGCGCGCTGTGAGCCGTCGAGGTCAGGCCCCGCATTGCCGGTGCTCATGTAGACGAGGCCGAGGGCGGGGTCCACAGCGGGGGTGGTCCAGACGGTACCCGCTCCACCCTGCCAGGAGTCGCCCGCCCAGGTATCGTTGCCGAACTCGCCGGGGCCTGGGATCGTATGGAAGCGCCAGAGCAAGTTGCCGTTGTTGGCGTCGTAGGCCGAGAGGTGACCGCGTACGAGATATTCGCCGCCCGACCCGCCGATGAGCACCTTGCCGTCCACGTATTGCGGGGCCATAGTCTCGGTCCAGCGATGCCGCCAGTCGTCTACGGCGATCTTCCAGGCTACCTGTCCGGTAGCCGCGTCGAGGGCTGCGAGAGTGCCGTCTAGCTGGCCTATGTAGACCTTGCCGCCGCCGACGGCCACGCCCCGGTTGGTCTGCCCGCAGCAGATCGCCATGTCGTAAAGGGCGGGCATATCCGGATTGTAGGACCATTTGAGCGCGCCGGTGGCAGCGTCGAGCGCGTAGACATGGTCGTGGGGTGAGGAGATGTAGAGGGTGCCGTCCACGACGATGGGCTGCGACTCGAAGGAGGTCCTCTCCGTGCCGACGCCGGTGTGGAAGATCCATGCGGGTTTCAGGTTGGCGACGTTGCCGGGGTTGATCTGGTCTACGTTGACGTAGCGCATGTTGCCCAGGTCGTTGCCATAGTAGGGCCAATCGCTGTCGGGGGCGGTCTGGGTGGGAGGTTGGGCCGCCGTGTTGCGCACTGAGCCGACGCTGATCATGGTAAGAACCATCCACGCCGCCAGTAACCTAATAGCCAGTTTCATCTGTACTGCCTCCTTATCCTGGTTCCTCCACTACGTTCAGAATCTGTTCTGAGCTTGCGAAGGATTCATCACTGAGACCTGATGACACTCATTTATTGCTCTTGCTTCACTTGAAGCCTTGAGCGGCTTGGGAGGAATATGAGCTATACATCAGCAACTTATATGCCATTATTACGGTAAAAATTGTGGATATTATTGCTGGCCCGTTTCTTGCCGAATCTGCTATCGCAGCAAGCGATATGATACGCAAGATCTTGGAGAAGAGTAGGAAATAGCGAGGAGTAAGCCAGCTAATGTCCTTGGTTGATTGGAAGCAAGGATTCTTCACCACACCGCGCGGAAGAATACTCTTGTTGCTCCGCCGTGCCAGGCGGACCGTAAGAGAATTGGCGGAGGCATTGGATCTGGCCGAGAACGCGGTGCGAGTTCAGTTGGCCACAATGCAGCGCAATGGCCTGGTAGAACAGGGTGTCCGACGTACCCCAGGCGCGGGCAAGCCAGCCTACGAGTACCGCCTCACACCCCAGGCCCAGAGCATGTTCCCGAACGCCCACGGCATCATGCTCGACTCTCTGTTATCCGATATAGAGGATAGGCTGAGCTCTGATGGCTACGAGGAGCAATTACGCGCAGTGGGGCGGCGCATGGCCCGTTACTACCTTATTCCTCCTGATGGATTGCGTACACAGCTTGAAGAGGCCATCAGCCTACTCGACAAGATGGGTGGCGTCATGGAGCTCGAGGAGAAGGATGGGAAGTACGTGATATGTGGGTACAATTGCCCACTCGCCACCATCCCGCAGAAACATCCCCAGGTGTGTAAGCTGTTGGAAGCGATGCTAACCTCGATGTTAGGCGTGCCCATCCGCGAGCAGTGTAATCGTGGTGAATTGTTATCATGCCGCTTCGAGGTGCCGGTGCCGTGAGATCAGCTCGGCAGTTTTTACTCACCCATTGTGGGAATGTCGTCAGCTAAAGCTGCCAATCTCTCCAAATCACGAAGCAAAACTCGTTCACGTCCACTCTCAATGATGCCTTGGGCTTCCCACCCACTGAGAATACGACTCACCGTATAGATAGTAGTCCCAGTGAGTTCTGCGATGTCCTGACGTGAGAGCGTAAGGTCGATCAGCATGCCTCCATCGACTTGGCGGCCAATCTGCGCTGCTAAGCGTAGCAGTGCATGGGCAACTCTCCTCTCTACCCGCTCAGTGGCCAGCTCGCGGTAGCGGTCCTGGAACTCCTTCACTCGCCCCGCCAGGAAGCGCACCACGTTCAGCGACAGCCTGGGGAAGCGCTCCAACAGGCCGCTGATCACCTCGCTACGCCACCCCAGCGCAGCCGAATCCCCGGTCGCCTCACCTGAAGCCGGGTGCATCGCGTCACCCAGCGCCGCCACCGCGCCGAACATCTCGCCCGGCCCGCTCACCCGCACGATCACCTGGTGGCCCTCTGCCGTCACCTGCGTGAACTTCACCCTCCCCTCCACCAGCACGTACAGGACGGTTGCCGGGTCGCCCTGGTGGAAGAAGAACGCACCGTCCTTGACGCGCTTGAGGCGACCGGCGCGCGCCACCTCAAGCAGGCTCTCGTCGTCCATCCCCTGGAAGAGGATGCTCTTCTTCAATGCGCCAAGGATATGTGGGGGGATTGGGTCGTTGGAGTTCATGGGTTAGCTTGATCATCTCCTGTGTAGTTCCAACTCAACGTCTCCTTTTACCCCTGGCTGCCATACCTATGCAGCCAGTCCAGGAGCGAGCGAATACTGCCGGTTGCGAGGGCCATGCACGTATCCGCGGCGCCGTAATAAAGATTGATCGTATCGCCGTCGGGGCCTATCGTGTAGCCGCAGGGAAAGACCACGTTTCCTACGTCGCCCAGCATTTCGTACTGAGTCTCCGGCCCAAACACCCAGGTGTCGCCGCGAAGCAGGCAGTGCTCCGGCCTTTCGAGGTCGAGCAGAGCCAGGCCGAGACGGTAGATGCAACCAGAGCACGGTGTGCGCACGCCATGGTAGATGAGGAGCCACCCTTCCGAAGTTTCAATAAGCGGTGGAGAGAGGCCGATCTTGCGCGCGTCCCACCAGCCGCCTTGCCGGGCTTCGAGTACCATCGTACGGTCCTGCCAATGCCGCAGGTCGTCCGAATACGATACCCATATATGAGCGCCCGGACCTGGCACGGGGCGGTGGATAAGCGCCCAGCGCCCGCCTATCCGCCTCGGCAGCAAAGCCGCATCCTTATCCTCGGGGAGCATAGCGACACCCAACCGCCGGAATTCCCGGAAGTCCCTGGTAGCGGCCAGCGAAACCCCCGGACCGTCCCGCCCATATGCTGTGTAGGTGATGATGTATTCCTCCAGTTCCGGCACGTACGTGATGCGTGGGTCCTCTACACCCCATAGCTCTTCTGGGTAGTTGTCGGGATCGGCTGCAAAGGTAGGCTCGGGATCGATCTGCCAGCCGTCGATGCCGTTCTGCGAGCGGGCCGCGCACAGGTGCGAAAGGCCGGTATATTCTTCGACCCGGCAGAGGAGCAGCGTCGTTCCGTCGGGCAGAAGCGTGGCCCCCGCGTTGAACACCGTATGGACGGCGTAGGGCCAATCAGCCGCGGTCAGGATAGGGTTATTGGGGTGTCGCCTGAATAGAGTTGTATCTTGTTGGTTCATCTCTCTCCATCTTTTCTAATTCTAAATGCTGATAACCGAGGTCTGAGGACTGAGCAGGCCATTGAAGCATCACGCTGTCATCGCGCGTCAATACAGGACTTTGTAGAAGTAATTTGCGTTTAAGGCAAGAATAGTACCCACACCTGTCTCCAAAGTCACATCTACTTGTGCGTCATATAAATGAGCGTGGAGGGTGCCCTGGCTGTCTGTGTATGCATAGGCGCCCGGCCCCGCGACACCCCACTCCGGGCCGGCATCCCCAACAGATTGCCTGGCCGGCCATGAGCGGCTAAAAACTTGTATTGGTTGTACAGACTGCCCCTGGATGCTCCCGCCCACCCCTCCTTTGTCGCCACCCCATCCTCTCAAAAGCAGGCTGTAGCTGCTGGAACTTTCCGGCATGGTAGTGAATGCCTCGACGCTATACACGAGATAGTCTCCGCGTAGCGTAGGATTCATGAAGTACGGAGTGCTCTGACCACTCGTGCTGCTTACAGGCACGGGCACACTGTAGCTACCGACCTTGACGTTATCTGAACCGACCTCCACCCGTAGCATCTTTAGATATGCTGTAAGAGGCTTACCTGCAACAGTGGTTGCAGCCACGCCCTGGTTGTACAGCAATACCGTCCTGCCATCCGGCTGTTCAACGACAGATAAGACGCCGGTTTGCTCGTAGGGCATGTCGGTCTCGACCAACACCCTGTCCGGGTTCGAAACGTCCAGTAGTCGAAGCCTGACGCCGAGCGCCAGCTCGCCCCTGGACCAGCCCAGTAGCAGTTTGTTCTTGAATGCGTCACTTTCGAGGAACACTCCCGTAATGGTAAGCCGGCCTGCCAGCACAGGTGAGATGCCTGGGGAGTTGGTATCGTCGTCCACCGAGATTTTCTGGAGTAATTTAGGCGGCGCGGTACCATCCAACGTCAATAGAATGGCAACCACCAGCGCCTTGCCCGTGGGACTTTCTATTTCCTGTGAGGCCACGACCAACGCATGCCGGTCGTTCGGGCTTAGGAGCGCGCTGATCAGGGTATCCGTAGTCGAGAAAACCAAACTGGGACCGCTCCCGTCGGCGTCGGCGAAATACAGATGAGTGCCGGCCTGATTATCGGCACCTGGGCCATGGGCTGCCAGAAGTATTTTGTCGCCCCCATTCCCCGTCCCCACCCCGCCGCCTTCATGCCCGAAATCCGCCACTACACCATCGGTGCCCGGCATGACTACCCGTGCTACTGTACCGCTCATGCCTCCGGCCTGCGGCGCTATTTTTTCGTAGGTCGGAGTAAAGCCGTCGAAGCGTCCCCTGGCTATAACCTTCTCAGACACCCTGGGATCATACCGTATGCCCCACACACCGGCATCGCCGCAAATGTAGAAGTTGTAGTCCACCGGATTAAGCTGTAGGTCCACAAACTCCACGCCATCCAGGACGAAGGACGTGATGCCACCTGAGAGCGCCGCCATGACCAGCCGGCGACCCACCTTATCTGGTGAGCCCTGGGATATTGGGTAACCGTATGGGCCAAATGGAGATCTGATTATCGGTCCGGGAGGTATCCAATCCGGGCCAGGCACGTCATACACGACGTGTTTGTCACTTGCCGCGCTGAAGGGGATACTGAGCACGCTGCTCCACTGGTCGCTGTCCCGCAGGTACTCCCAACCGTCAGGGCCTCGGTAGTAAAGGCCTGGGGGATAGGCCGTGGTTCGCATAACCACTGTGCCACTGAGGGCGTCTGTATAGACCTGGTCTTCTGCTTGCAGCGCGATAGTGTCTACGTCTTTGTAGCCCGGCTGGATGGCCTGGACCATCCGCGCTGCCAGGAGCGCCTGGGCCGCCGGTCCGGTCTGCCGGTGAGCTATAGCCGCTTCATACTGCCTGTCGCGCGCCTCTATTTGGCTGAGTGCCTCTGTAGCCCGAACGTCGGCATCCTTGTAGCCCTGTGCGGCTGAATAGTGAGCCAGGGCCTCGTCCCAATGCCAGCGCACGGCCTCGTGCTGCCCCTGCGCATAGTGGCTCATATTGCTCTCATCGCGCCACCAGGAGAAGCCAACCCAGCCCAGCACTCCCAACAGAAGCAGCAGGCCCAGTACCAGCTCACGCGTGCGCGGCGAGTGCCACCAGCCTGCTCCCGCTCCGCTCCTGCCCATCCGCTCAGGCTCCGCGTCGAGTTCCTCCACGACCGATATCACACTGTCATCAAGGTCAACATTTGATGTCATAACAGCACCATGATACCACCACCAGCTTCTGCGTGCTGACTGAATCTCCGGCTGCGCAGCACTCAGGCCGGGGCTAGGGATCGGGGATCAGGGATTAGGATCGGTATCCCAAACCTAACCTTACACTTAAACGGTAATTGCTAGTTTCCCCGACGCAAACAGCCCTTGATCAGGCCAAAAACGGCTACAAAGTGCCTCAAAACGGGTCCAAACAGGTATTGTAGCGCGCACCAGCGGGCAACTGGGGCCAGGATCGCCAGTAGAGCCACTTATCTAGCTTAGTTGGCTCCATCTGATTAGCCTTCCAACTGGTCCTCTGACACTCTCTTAGCCCTTCTCACGCACAAAACAAACTAGCAATTACCGTTTAAGGAACTTCCATGTAAGGTTAGGTTCCAAACCTCAAGAATCTGTCTACCGACTTAAGGAAGTTCCATCGGCAGACAGATCTTAAGGCATATCTTCTCTGATCCCCAACCCCTTAATCCCTTAATCCCTTAATCCCTTAATCCCTTAATCCCTTAATTCTCAATCCCTCCGACCTAGCTACTTGCCCCGGTGTAGTACCGCAGGGCGAACCGCCAGAAGACACGCGCCAGTATAAACGACAAAGCAGCCACGAGCACCGACGTGACGGCGATCCAACCCTCCAGCCTGCCGAGCAGCGCCTGGGCCGGAAAGGTGGTCAGGAAGGCGACCGGCACCACCGCCGTGAGGACGAAGCCGACCCAGCCGCGATAAAAGTGCACCGGAAAGCGCGCAGTCTCCACCAGGCTCCAGACAACGCTGTCGGCCCGCTCGATATTGACCAGCCAGAAGGTGGTTGTTTGCAGTATCAGATATAAGCTGTACATCAGCAGCATAGCTGCGAGGCACAAGACGGCGAACAACGCAATCGCGCTGAAACTTGGCATGTAGCCCAGTTGCCAGCAAGCGTAGGCTATCAGGCCAAGCCCAAGCAGTGGGTCGCCCCAGTTGTACACCCCGACGAAGCGCAGGCTCACCAGGAACTGGCTATCGATTGGCCTGGTCAGCACATAGTCGAGTGAGCCAAGCCGGACGTACTCCGAAAGGTGCCCCAGGTTGGGTTGCAGCACCATCTGCCTGTAGCCGTTCATGGCAAAGAAGAGGCCCACGACAATCAACAACTGGTTGTAGCTCCAGCCCGCGATCTGGTCGGTATGGAAGAAGAAGACCCGCACTCCCAACGCGGCCCAGAAGAGCCAGAAAAGGCTAAGCCCGATATTCGACCAGAAGTTCAGGCGGTATTCAAGCTCAGTGATCAGCGCGCTCTTGTAGAAAATGGCGAGCATCCGGAGGTGGCGTCTAGCTAACATTAGATTTCCTCTTTAACTCCCTACCGCCTCATAACGGGCGATACCGCGCCGCCAGAGCAGGCGATACAGCAGAGCGAAGGCAATGTTCCAGAAGAGGCTGATCATCAAGCCGCTCACCATTGCCGCATCATCGGCCCGCCCGATCAGGATCTCGACCGGGAATCCGAGGGTGCTATGGAAGGGGAGCAGGTAAGCCACCTGGCTGAACCAATCGGGGAACAGCGCGAGGGGCGCTATCCAGCCGGAAAGGAACTGGCCGACTCCAAACCAAAGGAGGTACAGATTGGCGCTCTGAGTCGACCAAAAAGCGATCATGCCGAAGGTTGTGTTCATGAGCGTGGTCAGCATGAAAGCGCTCAGCAGGCTGATGGCGAACACAACAAAACGAGCAGGGGTTAGAGGGAAACGCAGCTCCGGGACCAGAAAGGCCGCCAGCACGACCACCGGCGTGAGCAGCAGCACGTCGAAAGCTTTGTTGCCCAGGCTGCGACTGAAGAAGAAGTGAAACGGATCGAGCGGCTTGAGCAGCCGCGATGAGAGGTCGCCGTTACGGATCTCGTGCTGCCACTCCCACACCGCGTAGGAGACGGTGAAGTGGTAGACCACCGCCGCGCCTACGTAGTAGGCGATGAAATCGGCCCGCTGCCAGCCTGCTGCCGGGCCGACCTGGTCCACGAGCGTCAGCCACACGGCCATCAACATCAGCGGCACGAGGGCCAGAAACAGGCCGATCACGATCTGTGCCCTGTATGCCACTGCCTCCGCCAGCCCCATGCGGATCAACGCGGCATATGACCGCACGACCCTACTCACGCCGCACACCTCCCCGAAATACCTCGCCGATAATCTCCTCGACGGGTGGCTCTTCGATGGCGATATCGGAGACGGGTAGTCCGGTGAGCGCGCCTGCGGCTACCTGTGCGCTGCTTGCGCGGGGCACGCGTATAGTCACCTTCAAGCCGTCGGACTCCACAACCTCACCCAATGATGCAAGCTCCGGCGTATCCACAGGCAACGAGAACGTCAGCCGGAGCAGTTTGTAAGGGGCAGTCTTTTCGATCAGCGCCTGGAGGTCGCCGTCATAGATCAGGTGGCCGTGGTCTATCACCAGGATGCGCCGGGCCAGCGCCACCACGTCGGCCATATAATGGCTAGTGAGCAGGATGGTAACTTGCTGGCGGCGGTTGTAGGAGCGCAGAAACCCACGGATCGCGGCCTGCGCCGTCACGTCCAGGCCGATTGTAGGCTCATCGAGAAAGAGTACCTGGGGTCGATGCAGCAGCGCGGCGGCGATCTCGCACTTCATACGCTCGCCCAGGCTCAGCTTGCGCACCTGCTTGGTCAGCAGCGGCTCCAGCTCTAGCAAAGCCACCAGCTCGTCCAGGGTCTCGCGGAAACTATGCTCGGGCAACCCGTACATAGCCTGGTTGACCAGGAAGGTCTCCATGGCAGGCAGGTCCCAGAGCAATTGGTTGCGCTGGCCCATCAGCAACGTGATCTGCGACAGGAAAGCCGCCTCGCGGTGGTGCGGCACGAAGCCGAGCACACTGGCGCTGCCCGCGGTTGGATAGAGCAGACCTGCCAGGCATTTGAGGGTGGTTGTTTTGCCCGCGCCGTTTGGCCCCAGGAAGCCCACAATCTCGCCTTGCTGGATGTCGAAGGAGATCCCATCGACTGCCTTGACCGTTTCGTACTCGCGTCGAAAGAGATTGCGCAACGAGCCGCGCAGGCCGGCCTCCTTGCGATGCACCTTGTAATACTTGCTTAATTCACGGACCTGAATGGACAAGGCGGCCCTCTCTATTCCATCACGATTCTAGCAGGTCCATTCATAGCCGCAGGATCACGCCTTCGTCGGCGGCCAACTCCACGTTAGCCAGGTCAACCTGACCCTCACGGTCGGGTACAGTGGACAGGGCGATCTGGGCGACGCCCGCTTCAGGCCCTATACCAAATACATGTGGCTCGTGGCTAAAATTCAGCACCACTAGCATTCGCTCGTTCTCGTGCTCGCGCATGAAGGAGAAGACATCCAGTTCATCTGACGGGAAGTCAACGTAACCCCCAACGCTGAGGGCGGGCGATGCTCGGCGCAGATTGAGCAACTGACGGAAAAGAGTGAGCATCGAGGCCGGATCGTCGCGCTCAGCCTCGACATTATATAGCTTGTAGTCTGGGGCCACAGGCAGCCACGATATGCCGGCGGTGAACCCGGCGTTACGGCTGCTATCCCACTGCATTGGGGTGCGCTCCGGGTCGCGTCCCAGCCCCAATCCCGGTTTGCCCAGCTCTTGCGGGTCGCGCACCATATCGGGTGGGATCTCTACATCTACCATCGCCAACTCGTCGCCGTAGTAGCACGTAGGCGTGCCGCGCACGGTCAGCAAGAGCATATTGGCAACTCGTGCCTGCTCCCGGCCAACTCGTGTGGCTATACGATGCTGGTCGTGGTTGCCAAGCACCCAGTTCGGCCAGCCCAGTGCCGGCAGCGCAGCCTCGTACGAGTTGACGGCGGCGCGTATTACATCAGCCTTCCAGGGCAGCAAGATAAGCTGGAAATTGAAAGGCAGATGGGCCTCGTCGTTATTCGGGCCGTAATAAAGCATCAATTCGCTATATGGCAAATAGATCTCACCGATCATAACCCGCTCGTCGTATTCGTCGAATAGCTTGCGCATTCGCTGAATGATATCGTGCACTTCCGGGCGATTGTTGGTGTAAAGATGTAGCTGTGAATGGGACGGGTCCTGGCCAGACTGATAATCCGGGTTGGGTGGGTTGTCGCGGAAAAGATCATCCTTGATCATCACGTAGATAACGTCCACCCGGAATCCATCCACGCCCTTGTCCAGCCAGAAGCGGATGGCATCGAACACTGCGGCCTCTACTTCCGGGTTCCGCCAGTTCAGCTCCGGCTGTTCGACGGCGAAAGAGTGAAGGTAGTACTGTCCTGTCTGCTCGTCCCACTCCCAGGCGCTACCGCCGAACGCACTGAGCCAGTTGTTGGGCGGGCCGCCGTCCGGCGAGGGGTCGCGCCACATATACCAGTCGCGCTTCGGGTTGTCTCGCGACGACCGCGACTCGAGGAACCAGGGATGCTCATCCGAGGTGTGGTTAGGCACCAGGTCGAGGATAAGCTTCATCCCGCGCCGGTGGACATCGGCCAGCAGCCGGTCGAAATCGTCCATCGTGCCGAACATAGGCTCGATACCCGAATAATCGGCCACGTCGTAGCCGAAGTCGGCCATAGGCGACGGATAGATCGGCGATAGCCAGACCGCATCGATCCCCAGCCATTCCAGGTAATCCAGGCGTGCCAGGATGCCCGCAAGATCGCCCACCCCGTCACCGCTGCTATCCATGAAGCTACGTGGGTAGATCTGATATACAGTCCCTTTTTGCCACCAGAGATAATGGCCTTCCATACGGCGAAATCCTTCTACACAGGTTGCATACGCGATGGGTTAATCTCTCGCGTGTCGGTTTAGCTTATTGCTTGCAGGCCTATGTGCCTTTTTGCGTCCCCAGGGCATCAGGTTGCCCACGAATCGAGTCCTGGAACGTGGGGTCGGTCTCAACGGCTTCACCGCCTGGGCGCGTCGGAAAGTTAGCCAGCACCGGCGCCTGGATATGGAGATAATGCTGCACTAACAGTGATACGAACGCCGCCAGCACTACGGCCAGGATAATGCCTAATGCCAGGGAGAGTATGAAGAGGAATATCACCACCAGCGCCAGCCCAAAATTCGCCCCCGGCATCCGTAGCGTCAGGACCGCCGAGTTGCGCATCACGTGCCGGATCGGCATCTCAGGCTGGTTCACCAGCAACGGCCAGGCGATGAGTAGGAACTCCAGCCACACGATCAGCACATACACCAGGAAGTAGATGCCTATGTTCAACACAAACTGGTTCCCACTCAGCACGCTGGCGTAAAATTGCAGGTCGCCCACCAGGATGATGGTGCCCAGGAAGGTAACGAGGCCAAGCTTCCAGGCCCGCCAGAAGTATTGCCTCACGTACGTGAAGAAGGCCCGTGGCTCGCCCCCCTGGTCCGTCGCGGCGTCGCGAGCCACTGCCAGCATAGCGGCGGTGGCCGGAGGGCCGGCCACCACCGTTAAGACGCACACGAGCCACAGGAAGTTCATCACCGCGAAGGGGATTAGCCCGTAATACCAATCCTGCGCGGCTCGTGTGAATGCAAGGCGCAAGGGTCCTGGACGACGAACGAAGTAGTTCTTTCGTCCTTCGTCTTTCGTCCTTCGTCCGTCCTTATTTGATGCCACTGTAGGAGACGCCCTGAACGTAGAAGCGCGAAAAGAATACGAACATCAGGACCATCGGAAGAGTGTTGAACATCGAGCCTGCCAGCACCACGTTATAGAACGTGCCGTACTGGCCCTTCAAGAAGCTCAGGCCCACGGTTAGCGGGTACATTTCCGGCGTATTGAGAAACACCAGCGGAGATAGGAAGTTGTTCCACATCCCCTGGAAGCTAAGCAATGCCATCGTGATCAACGCGGGCTTTGCCAGTGGCAGGATCACCCGCCAGTAAGTCATCCAGATGCTCGCCCCGTCAATAGTGGCCGCTTCGTCCAGCTCTCGCGGTACAGCCCGGAAGAACTGAGTGAGCAGGAAGATCATACCCGCGGCTGTCAGGTTCGGGATAATGATCGCTCCATAAGTGTTGATCAGGCCCAGGGTATTGAGGATCTGGTACTGGGGGATCATCAGCACCATGCCGGGGATCATCAGCGTCGACAGCATAGCGGCGAAGATGAAGCCTTTGGCCGGGAAATTCAGGCGGGCGAAGGCGAAACCGGCCACCGAGCAGAAGAAGAGATGGGCAACGGTCACCGTAGTCCCCAGGATCAGGCTGTTCAAGATCCAACGCGGGAAGTAGGAGTTTCCGTTCGCGTCCGACAGCGCATTCCATACGTCCGCGTAGTTTCCAAACCGCCACGTCTCAGGCAAGAACGTCGGCGGCCATGCCAGCACTTCCCCCGTGCTTTTGAAGGAGCCGAGCAGCGCCATAACGAACGGGCCGATCAAGATGATCGTCACCAGGATCAACACGATATAGCGAATGGTCATTAGGAGGTAGTAGTTCGGCTCTTGTCCTACCTTTCGCGTCTCGCTGACAGGACCCACAGTCTCTATACGCTGGGTTGTTGTCGCCATAGGTCAGCCCCTTTCACGAGTGGTCAGTTGTCAGTGGTCAGTTGCCGGTTGATTATGCTTCACTCCTACTGACAACCGACAACTGACCACGGACAACTCATCCTCAGCCTTCTGTGTTGCTTCCGCCGAGGAAGCGGTTCTGCACCTGGTAGAGAGAGATTATTATGACGAACAAGATGACTGCTATTGCCGAGGCGTAGGCAAAGCTATAGTCGGTAAAGGCTGAGCGGTAGATCAGCAGGTTGATCGTCGTCGTCTGATTGAGTGGCCCGCCGTTGGTCATGATGAGCGCCTGGTCGAAGATCTGTAGCGTACCAATCGTGCCGAGCACCACTACCAGGAAGATGATAGGCCGCAGCATCGGCACCGTGATTTTGAAGAAACGGTGCGCACCGACGGAGCCATCAAGACTCGCCGCTTCATAGACATCTTCCGGGATGTCTTGCAGCGCCGCCAGGAAATAGAGCATAAACGTGGGCGCCGTACACACGATGTTCAAGACCATCAGTGCGGGCAGTGCCGTGTGGGCGCTCGCGTCGGTCAGCCAGGCCACCGGCTCGAATCCGGTCCAGCCGAACAATGTGCTGATGAGAAAGTTAAGGATGCCCTCTTTCTGGAATATCCAGACGAAGATCAAGGAAATAACCACCGAGGAGGTGACGCTTGGAAGGTACCAGGCGCTGCGGAAGAACTGCTTCCCGCGGATTTTGGCGTTGAGCGCCACGGCCAGCACCAGCGCCAGCCAGGTCTGAAAGAAGGTCACCACGGCGGCATAGAGCACGGTGTTGAGGACCGCGGTGCCGAAGAGCTTGTTGGTTACAACTTTCACGTAATTGTCGAAACCAATAAGCTTTGGCTCGTTGAGCAATTGCAGATCGGTAAAGCTCAGGTAGAAGACGTACAGCATCGCCCCAAAGGTGAAAACGATCGCCGAGATGATCCAGGGCGCGACATAGAGATAGCCCGTTAAGGCCTCACGGGTCTTACGGTTCATCGTGGACGACGGCGGTGCAGGGGCAGTTTGGACTTGTGTAGCCATAATGCTCCTCCTAGGCAGCCGTGGCGCCCGGACGGGTGCCATCGGGACATGAGCGAAAATGGGATTAATGTGCCAGGCCGGAGAACCGGCCCGGCACCACTAGGCGAGATTACAGTTACGGAAGCAGCGCATCGACTTCCTGGCAGGCCTGGTCAAGCGCCTCCTTCGGTGTCTGCTGCTTGGCGAATACCCTCTGAGTAGCGTCCGAGAACGCCTTCTTTATCTTCGGGTCGTTTACGCCGCCGTAGTAGCTCGGCGTACCATAATCCGCCGCCGCGTAGATCAGCGCGGAGATCTTGCTTTGAACGGTGCCTTTCTGGAAGAAGGGATCGTTCTCAAAGCCCTTTAGCGCGGGGAGCGCGAAGCCGGTTTGCAAGATCGCACCCTCATTCTCGCGGCTGGCGAGGAAGAGAGCTAGCGCCGCGGCAGCCTTGGGGAACTTGCTCTTAGCGGAGGCGCCCCAGGCATTGAAGAAGAGCAGGTCGGCCTTGCCGCCATCCTTGCCGACGGGCAACGATACCGCGTCGTAATTTACGCCGAATGCGGCCTTCGGATCATCCAGGAATGGGATCATCCACCCGCCCTCGGCGACGCTCGCGACGCGCTTCTTGGCGAAAGCTTCGCCCGACCAGCCCGCGCCCACATCGGCTGGGATAGTGGCGCTGCCATCAGTGTACAAGCCGTACCACATGTCTAGCGCCGCCACGCCGGCTTCGCTGTTGATTGCGCATTTGTTGTTATCGAGGACCTTGGCGCCGTTAGCCAACGCGAACGCGCCCCAGCGCTCGAAGTCGGGAGTGGCCGAGAAGCCGAAGACCTGGCTCTGGCCGCTGCCTGAGTTGTTCTCCTTTACGAAAGCGACGAATTCATCCTGAGTCCAGCCTTCCTTCGGCGGGGTCTTGACCATGTCGGTGTTATAGAAGATCGCCAGCGAGCCGAAGTCCTTCGGCAAGCCATAGACCTTGCCGTCCGCCCCGACGAAGGTGTTCATAATGCTCGGGAAGTAGTCGTCCTTGCTGCGTCCGACCTCACTCAGGGCAGGGCCCAGGTCGAGTAGCACGTTGTTGGGGATGAGCTGGAAGGCCAGGCCTGGGTCTACATAGAAGACGTCGGGCTGAGAGCCACCCGAGATCTGGGCGAGCAGCTTCGTCTGATAGTCGGCCGGTACCGGCTCGTAGGTGATCTTGACGTCGGGATAGACCTGCTTGAAGCGGTCCAGCGCGGCGTTGTTCACTCCCTGCTCGGAGGTATCGCCCCAGCTCGACACGCGCAGGGTGGCGTTTGCCTCAATCTCGTTCTTCTTGTAAGCGGCCGGATCGAATGTGGAACCGCCGGTACCGGTGGTCGCGGTTGCATCACCGCCCATGGCGGCGGCGGTATTGGTTGGTGCGACCGGCGCGGTCGTGGGAGTCGCGGCGTCTCCACCGCACGCGCCCAACAACATTGAGCCTATGACCAGCAGAACAACGGGGAGTGACAGTTTTGTGCGTTTCGTCATTGTACCTTTCCTCCTGAGTTCCTGACTCTGAACCGCAGACCGCCATGCTGGCGGCTTGTGTTCGTTTCTATAACTCTAGTTCGACAAATGTATTATTCACCGCCTACACATCCCCCCTTTCGCCCTGTGGCCCGGATCGGCCTGCCCGGCCGGGAAACGAGCCGGCGTAGATTCCACAGATCTTATGTGTGCTGACGAGCATCCTGAATCGCAGGTCGCCGTGTGAGCTAGCTAATACGCCAGTAGCCCTGGGTGCGCTCGCCTCCTACCTTTTCACGCTCCCCGACCGTGGTGGCCTCACGCTCGTCTTCCTCGTGGGTGTCCACAATGTCGCCTACGTCGCCGCCCGGCTTATCCACAATGCCCATGATCAGAGCAGGTGAGGCTGTCGTGATCAGTGGTGCGCCTCCGTCAGCGCTCTGCGTCAGCGGCATGCTGATCACCGGCCCTGTGCCGTCGGAGATAGGGAGGGAATCACCTTCCGCGCTGCCTACGTATGCCAGCCGGCCCGTTGTAGTCAGTTGCTTCAAGATGCGCTCGGCTGTGGCCGTGTCGCAGCCCAGCTCCTGTTTCAACGTATGCCGCATCTCAGCTTCGCCTCGCTGCTGCGGGCCGGATAGTTGCGTACCATGGTGCTGTCGCAGCACATCCAACGCGTTCTGCAAAGCGGTTTGGTCGCTGTCCATCGCGTTGTCTCCTTTCTGATCGGTGGGTGTTGCTGCTTGCAAGAAATATGCCCGGCACGCCCGAATGCGTTAGTACCCCAGAGAATACCAGATGTTGAGGTATAAGTAAATACCATATCACGCGGATTCAGAGAACCAGGCGCTCGCTTCCTTTACCTCCTGTGACATACTTAATGGGTAGGTTATAATGGCTGGCGCAGCGGAATTACTCGCCCGGCTCATGCAGTTGCCATGCATATTCCTTGTCCTCTACCGAACTAGCTAAGCTATATCTTAGTGCGAAGGAGCTTGTAACATTTATGTCAGCGCTTTCAGAGCAGCTCGTTCTCAAAGAAGGCGATCTATTCCTGGTCACAGACGAAACTGGTGATGTGAAGGGCCATACTGCTCTGGGTCTCTACTACCAGGACACACGCTTCCTCTCGCATCTCACCTTCGACCTGAACGATCAGCAGCCCGAGCTGCTCAACTACTCCAGCTCCTTGAACTTCCTGGGCACTCTACAATTCGCCAATCGCGTCTTCAAGCTGGAGAACGGCACCCTCATCCTGAAGCAGACGGTCAGCATCCGCCGAACCAGATTCATCAGCGAAGGATTGCATGACCGCTTCGTCTTCACCAACTACAACCGGTTCCCGGTAGCGCTCAACATGAAGCTCACTTTTGGCGCGGACTTCCGAGACATATTCGATCTGCGCGGCTTCGCGCGGAAAAAGTGGGGCCGGCGTAAGGCTCCGGTCTGGCAAGATGGAGTACTCACACTCGGCTATGAGAGCATGGATGAGATCGAACGGCAGACGATCATAACCTTCGACAGCCAACCTGACAGCGTGCGCATCACAGTTCCCGAGTCCGACGAGCCAATAGTGGAGCCTGTCATGGTGGCACCACTGCCTGGGGAGCCGGCCTTCAATACCGTGCTTCCCACGCCGCTGGCCGAGATGGCCTGGCGTTTCGTGCTACAGCCAAACACTCCTGTTGCGCTCGAGGTGCAAATCACCCCAAACTCAGGCTCTCAGTCCTCAGTCCCTACAGAAGCCACTCGCACGTCCCCCATCTCCTCGCCTATGTCGCAAAAGGTCGGCAGCAACTTCGATAGAGCGCTGGAGATGATGCGCAACAGCTACGCCCACTGGGAGTCCGAAGGCACAGAAGTGATCACCGACCATGAGTACTTCAACAAGTTGCTGGCGCGTAGCAAGTCTGACCTTCGTGTGCTGTCCCAGGTAGAAGACGACGGTTACTTCCCGGCGGCCGGTATCCCCTGGTTTACCTGCCCCTTCGGACGCGACAGCCTCATCACCTCCCTACAGGCACTAACCCTCAACCCTAAGATCGCTGTTGGTACCCTACGCACCATTGCCCGCTACCAGGGTCAACGGGAGGACCCATGGCGTGAGGAGCAGCCAGGCAAGATCCTGCACGAGCTACGTCGCGGCGAGTTGGCCCATCTCAATATGGTGCCGCACTCGCCGTACTACGGCTCTGTAGACGCCACTCCTCTCTTCGTGATGCTCTTCGTCGAGACAATGAATTGGCTGGACGACGACAAGCTGTTCGACGACCTGCTTCCTAACGTCTGGCGCGCTATTGAGTGGATCGATAGATACGGCGACGTTGATGGCGATGGCTTTGTGGAGTATGTGGCTGCGACGCATGCGGGCGGTATTCGCAACCAGGTCTGGAAGGACAGCGGCGACTCCACCCAGTTTCCTGACCACACATTGGCCGAGACGCCGATTGCTGCCGTGGAAGTACAGGGTTACGTCTACGCCGCCAAAAAAGGCCTGGCCGAGCTGCTGCGGCGCAAGGGAGATCCCACGTCCGGCGAGCGCCTGGAGCAAGAGGCCGAGGCCCTCAAGCGAGCCTTCAACCAGGCTTTCTGGCTGCCTCAGTCCGGCTTCTACACCCAGGGCCTCGACAAAGATAAGCGGCCCGTGCCGACGATCACCAGCAACCCCGGCCATTGTCTTTGGACAGGCATTGTGGATGAGGACAAGGCCGCGCTTGCTGTGGAGCGTATGATGCAGCCAGACATGACCTCCGGCTGGGGGATACGCACAATCAGCGGGCAGAGCACATCCTACAACCCAATGAGCTACCACAACGGCAGCATCTGGCCCCACGATAACTCGCTCGTCGTAGCCGGATTCAAGCGCTACGGCTTCCACGACGCAGCGAACAAAATCATCACCCAAGTAGTAGAGGCGGCGCGGCACTTCCAATACGCACGGCTGCCTGAGCTATACTGCGGCTTCCAGCGCGACCTGGTCAACATGAGTGGTCCGGCTGAATACCCGGTTAGCTGTAGCCCGCAGGCATGGGCTGCCGCCGCCCCGATCCTGATGCTACAGAGCATTCTTGGTTTGCAGGTTGATGCGTATAAGCGGAGCGTAAAGGTGAATGCCCATCTGCCTGAGTGGCTGAATAGGGTAGAGCTTAGCAACTTGCGCGTGGGCAACGAGCGCGCGTCACTCCTCGTAGAGCGGGGCGCTCACGGGCTTCATGTCGTCACCTTAGCAAAGGACACAAACCTACATTTAGAAGAGGGCTGATCATTGGCGGTTGCGCGTTGGTTGGCTGTAAAGATTCGTGCTGCATTCCACCAGCACGTAGAGGTCAGTAAGCTACCGCTGCAAAGCTCCCTCCATTGTCTCAGGGAAAGCGCTACTGCTTATAACTCAACCGCCGTTGCCACTTCGTGCTACCTACTTACATCTAAACGGCCTACTCTGATACTACCCACAGATCAGTACGCAGGGTAGCGCGATAATGCCGATCCAGCCCTTGCATTTGGCGGTTAGAGTCCGGCTCAATAAGCACCTGCTTATGCTCAATCCGCACCACCTTGCGGCCCGCGAACTTAGACGCGATTTCCGCTTTTGCCTTTTGCTCCAGGGTATCGCGTACCATAGCAGGTGTTACTTCCTGATATACGTAGGTGAAAACATCCACCGTAACCATATGTGCTTTCTGTTGGCTCATAACCGCATTATACCCTATTATCGACGCCCGCGACTTGCTGAACTACCTATTGGTCCTGCTTGCTGCCCAGCAACAGAATATAGAGCCAGGCGGTCGGCACTTCCGGGCGCGCCGCTTCCCTACCCTATATAACACCTTTTGCACACCGATGTACGCTTCAAGCGAGAAGTCGCCCGTCGCCTGCGGGAACTTCGCCCGCCCCTCCACTAACACATAAAGGCTAATCTCTCTTGCCCTCTTTCACACTTTTGTTACCATTTGTTCACCTGCGCATACCTCCCTATTAACCCAATACCACTAAACTTAGAATAGTTGAGGGAGTAACAACTGGTGAAGATGCGAAACAGATCCTCACAACTCCCCAGCGGCCAGGGACAAGGAGCCATATCCGCTACGTGGCCCAATACACCGGCCATAAAATTCGCATCTTATTTATGGGAGGGGCAAAACAATGACAAAGGAACTTCGTTGGAGAGTAATCGCATTGCAAGTGGTAATGGTAATCGTATTGGCGTTCGGCGCGGGCCTTGCGTTCTGGGGGAGCAACTTCACGAACGAGCAGATCAGGAGCCAGTTGGAGCCTCAGAAGATCTTCTTCCCCAAGGATATCTCCTCTGTCCAGGAGCCTGAGAAGAGCGCGCTGACCCCTTATGTCGGCCAGCAAGTGGTGAACGGCGAGCAGGCTCACGTATTCGCTGAGAGCTACCTCGGCCTGCACCTGCGGGATCTGGCAGATGGCAAGCCTTACTCGGAACTGTCCACCCTGGCGCGGACAGAAACGGACCCAGACAAGAAGGCCGAGTTGAACGGCCTAGTGCAGACAGCTTTCCGCGGCGAGACGCTTCGCTCGATGTTGAACCAGGCATGGGCATTCTCAATCTTCGGCATGGTAGGCCTGTACGCCGGTATCGGTCTGGCCTTTGTGGTCCTGGTAGTGCTAGGCTCGCTCATCTTCGAGCTTTTCTTCGCCAGCAAGCCAATAGAGAGAACCCAAACTGCTCCTTCGCTCGCGCCAAGCAGGGCGTAACACAGCCAGGCCGTGAGGCAACAACTGAATCATACAAAAGCCTCGGTGTCTCCACCGAGGCTTTTGTATGAGCAAATTAGAGATTATGCGCCGACCCTCCTAGTGGCTTCAGGGGTGGAGGCTATCTATTGCCTGTAGCAGTTCCGAGCGCGACAGCGACCCGCCCACCAGCCAGCACCCGCCCGATGGAATGCGGCGCGCCACCCTCGACCACACGCGCCCTTCCTCGTTGAGCCAGCTCGGCTTATCCCCAATCGCCTCGGCGAGCCTCTCCACGTCGCGCTCAGCAATACTATCGCCTACCGGCTGCCACCGGCAATAGCGCCAGGTCACGGCCACCACATCATCCGCACCCTTCCCACACCAGAGCGGCCCAAACCGCCACGTACTGACCACGGTACCAGGCAAGCGGCGAGGCGAAGGGTCGCCTGGGCGCACGATCTCATAGGAAGGAGGATTGCCACTCGGCTCTTCCGAATACCAACTGTATAGAGCGATTCGCGTCCCTGCGTACTCAACCGTCACTATAGGATCGTTCGCCGTCTCGGCAGGGGTGCGCCCCTCCGCCAGCCCTCGCACGCGGGAAAGCAGCTCGGCCAGTGGCGGCACATCCCACTCGGCGCGCCCCTCGTCGGTGGTCGCGGAATCGTAGTCCCACACGCGCCAGCCGTCCTTGTCGGGCCACGAGTGCGTGCCGTACTTCTGCGGCTTGCCCTGGCGCATCAGCCAGCGGTCGAGAGCGGCAGCGGCCATGTAGCGGGCGCGTGGGTGCCCCATCTCTGCCGCCTTGATCGCAAGCTCGCGCGCCTGCCGCCAGTGCTCCAGCTTTTCGCCGTGCTGGAGGAGCATCGCCGCGTGGAAATAGTCGTTGGCGGTGCGCGCCAGACCCTGCTCGACCATACGTTGCGCCATGGCCCGCCTCGGCTGGCTCGCAAGGAACGACTCGGCCCCGCGAAAAGTGATCGTGTCGTCCTGGTCTTCCGCGAAAAGAGCCGCCAGTCGCGGGTTGTCTTCAAGCATAGAAGCTATTATATACCCAGCCTCCGTAGGGCATCATCCAGCGCGACCCCCGCGACCGATACGACCTTGTGCCGCGAGCTTTCGCCGGCAAGGAGCGCGACCGCTGACCTGGGCACTCCCAGCACTTTCGCCAGGAACTCCACCAGCGCCTTATTGGCCGCACCCTCCACCGGCGGCGCGGTCAGCGCGATCTTCAGCGCGCCATTATGTAGTCCAAGCACCTTGTTGGCCGAGGCGCGCGGCGCAACGTATACGCGGATGCTCACTCCCGTGCCTGCCGCAGCAGGCCGTACGGGCGATTGGGGTTCGGGCATAAGCGGCGGTTACTTCTTACTCCCCTGCAACCAGGGCTTGGCGCCGTCAGACCTGGTAGCCGACTGCGACTTCTTGACGCCCACCTGGGAGCCTGCGCCCTCTGCTCGCAGGGCACCCTCCAGGCCCTGCGGATCGGCGGGTGTCAGGACCAATATGCGGCCATTGCTTTGCTCGACCAGCACCGCGTACTTGGGGTTTGTCCCATAGGCTACGGCATCTATCGACTTCAGGTCTAATGGATTGCGCACCCTCACCCTGCTCGCCCACCCGAATACCCCGCCCGTGCTCAAGAAGGTGATGTTAAAGAACGACCCGATCGCCGGGTCGGCGACCACACCCTTTATCTCCTCCAATGGGATATTTATCCTGCCCGGCCCGGCTCTAACGATCACAAGCTGCTTATCCTCGATAGAATACCCGCGGATAGAACGCAGCCATGCGTAGACGACCAGGATTAATAAAGCCAGGGTGAACACGGCATCCACGGGATCGGGAAAGAAGCCATTGACGAGGGCCGTCACGAAACGGAAGCCAAAGAAGAGGAGGCCCAATACATAGGTAATCGTCCATATCCAGGCGATCACGCTGTATGGCGCGACCTTAAAGAATTGGTCAGTCTTCATAACATAAGCATCCTATTGACAATTGGCGCTACCGGCACTTATGATCTCAGCGACCTCGGCATGGCGCGAGCGAGCAAGCTACATTGCCCACCTGATCTTATTAACAACGGTCCGCCTGGCTACGTTCACCAGCATCCGGTATACGCATAGCATTCTTCATCCCAGGAGCCGGTGCGTATGCAAATGCCAGTCTAATGATATAGGCCGGAGAGATGTTAGTCAACAGCCACCCCGGACCTCAATCGTATACATACCAGAGGAGAGCAATGGGCGAGGAATTCAAATCATTCATCAACAAAGGTAACGTGCTTGACCTGGCGGTAGCCGTAGTCATAGCTGCGGCGTTCGGCGCGGTAATCGCCTCATTCGTCAAGGACATTCTCATGCAGATCATCGCGGCCATATTCGGGCAGTCCGACTTCAGCAGCCTCACCTTCAGCCTGGGCAAGGGCGTGATAGCCTACGGCTCGTTCATAAACACCCTCGTCAGCTTCCTCATAATAGCATTCGCGCTCTTCCTCATCATAAAGGCTTACAACAAAATGCGCCCGCCCGCGCCTGTCATCACCGCCACCCAGGAGTGCCCCTACTGCCTGTCAGCCATCCCCGAAGGCGCGACCCGCTGCCCCAACTGCACCTCAGAGCTTAAAGCAACCGAGGAATGACAGCATATACCAATGCCGTTACGCCTCACCCAGGAGAGCAGGTATGTTGACGTCGCCCACCGCTTCAACAATAATGGGCGCACCAATACTTGCGGCTATCCGTTCCGACGTAACGTGCAACATAACGCATGATTATCAGTTCGAGGGGGACCAACTTGAAGAGAACGCGCGCACGCCTCCTTTTCGTCCTAACACTATTGATTACGCTTGCAACGCCCGCTTCCCCGATGCACGTCCCACCCGCTCAAGCGAAGCAAGAATGCACGTCGCCAATCCGAGTAGGAAGTTGGACGGGTACTTTCCTCCGCCAGATAAAGATAGAAGGCCAGGGCGGCGTGACCATCGGCTATATCGATATGGAGGGCAGCGTCGACTTCGAGGTTGCATGCGACGGCACGATCACCAACGGCAGATGGAGAGCCGCGGATTACCTGGTAAACGAGCAGGAAGATCACGCCGAATACACCATCGAATTACTCACCCCATCCATAGGCGAAGATGCAACCTGCGTCTTCCTGGTCGATTTCGTGACCAATAATTCGCGCGTTGAGCTAGGCGAAGGCGGAAGGGGACGCATCCTATGGGACGGCACATCCACAGTCGTATCCAGAAAGTGCGAAGGCACCGAGCTTACCCTCGGCATCATGAATGAGATCCTCGGCCCTTCGAGCAGCGGCTCAGCGCCTAGCAGCTTCATTTGGCAAACAGACGAAGACGGCTGGGAGCCTTCCTACTTCATCAGCGGCAAGAATGCCTGGCAGGACCCTCTGGTTGAGCAGATGATTCAGGGCCTGGGGTCTAATGGGCAGGTGGTGAATAACTACTCAAGCTGGAGTGCCGGCTACAACTTTCCGAACACCGCTACATCCACACCGGGCAAAAAAGAGGACATCCCCATTGTCACCGGTGTTACGCAGCAACTTGAACAGATATTCCTGGAGAAGGTTACACCCGTACTCAACCAGTACACCGCTACTATTGACTGGGGCAAAGGCGGACCAGGCTCCGTCAGCTTCCAGGTAGGCAATCTTACCGTAGTTGGGGATCTCATCGGCGACACCGCTTCCGCACCCATACCGGTAGACAGCCTCCCGGCAGGCAACAACAAGCTGATCGTAACCGCCACCTCGGCAGAGAACAAGACCTCACAGCCATTCGAGAGAATCATTCAGGTCGTGCCGGTGCCTCCCTGGGCCTTACCTTCCAACTTGGACGCCAAAACACAAGATACCTTTGTCCTCTATCAAAGCTCCACCCCTCGCCTGCTGCCCGCCCAGCCTATGGAGGCCCGCATCAGCGTGCCGAGCTTCATACCCTACCTGGGTGGGGATTGGGGCCTGCAACCTACCCAGTTCCAGATCAACCTTGCCGCCTCCTCAGCCGGGGGCTTGAGTAACGCCACCCCCACCGGCACTGGCGGTGTAGGCGTGGCAGGCGCCCAGTTTCCCCTCACAGTTAGGAGTGATTCGTTCGTTCGGACGAACATGACCGACGCTGGCTTGCTCTTCGATGAAGGCGTTGTAAAGATGGAGCTACCGCAGGCCCAGTTCACTCGCAAGCTCGGCCTTTTGCAGGTAATACCCGGCGCAGGTGTCATTTTCGACATCCCCGTTGTTGGCAAAGCGCTCAAGACCCTCGATATTTCTGCATTCACGGCCGCCTTACGGACCCGCCTCTCCGGGGACGGCAAGCTGGGCGTCGATGGAGCGGATTTCGAGTTCGTCGACGGACAGATCACCAGCGAAGTAGAAATGGTAATAGCGGCTGGCCCTAACTTTGCCGACACGATCTTCCTCCAATTGGTCGGAAGCGCCAATGGATCGCTCACCTTCGGACTGACCCCCACCCTGCACGCGACGAACTGCTCGGTATCGGCATCTGTCTTCGCAATGTATGGAGCCTTCGGGTTCTTTGGTACCGTCCCAAACCCGCCCAGCGCAACCCAGCTGGTATCGTGCGAGCAATTCCAGGCAGGCGGCTTCGGGAGTCTGCTGGCTGCGCCCCAACAGCAGATTACCGAGCCTTTGCGTATCACCCCGCGTTCGCCGTCCTGGCAGCCTGAGCGGGTGCCGAATACCCCCACCGAAGCCTCGGCCAACGGCGTTTTGAGCGCTACCCTCATCGAGAACGCGGGCGCGCATATCGCCACCCCCTACCTCGCCTCAGGCCCCGGCGGGCGCATGGCCCTGGCCTGGGTCAGCGATACACCCGACCGTGCCCGCCCCCAGTCCTTCCAAACGCGCCTGCGCCTTTTCGACGGCAAGGCCTGGGGACCGGCCATCACCATCTCCGACAATACCCAACCCGACTACTCACCCTCCGCCGCCTTCGACGCCAAAGGCCAGGTCATAGTAGCATGGGTCCAGAACAAAGATGCCAATCTCGGACCCAACACCTCGCTAACCCATGACCTCCTCAAAGGCATGGAGATTGCCTATGCCGTGATGGATACCCAGGGCACACCCGTGAAAAGCGGCACGCTCACCGACGATAGCGCCCTCGATCTTGGCCCGCAATTGGCAGCCGCGTCCGACGGTACCGTCTGGCTCGCCTGGCAGAGCAATCCCAACGGACACCTGAGCGCCAACTCCGATAACCGGAGCGAAATCAAGACGGCCCGCTGGACCGGCCAGGAATGGTCCACCCCAGAGCAGGCATATCGCGAGATAGAAAGCTCCGTAAACTGGCACCTGGCAGCCTATGATGCCGAAACGGCGCTAATAATAGCCGCACCCCACGCGGTCGACTCAGTAAGCATATCGACGATAGAGCGCTCTGGTAGTGGCTGGGCGCCGCCCTACACGCTGGCAACCAATGTCACGCCGGGTGCACGCCCCCGCGCAGCCTATTCGAATAGCGAGCCGGTAGTGGCATGGTCCGGCGAAAACGGCATTTCCGGCTTGGTGGGCGACCTCAAAGCCACCCCCGCCCTCTGGCTCACGGATACCGCCACTCTGGAAGGGCTTACGGCGGGCGGAAGCGGCACCCTCGCGCTCGCCATGTCCGGCGTCTCTTCCGAGGGCGCGCATGCCCTAATGCTCTCAAAGTACGACCCGCAGGCCGGGGAGTGGAGCAGGCCCGAATCGTTGGTTGGCGACTGGAACGCCACTTCTGCCCCAGCCTTCGTGGGCAATGCAAATGGCGACGTGGCCGTTACTTACGCTCAACCTGTCCCAACGACGGAAGATATCGCTCTCCCCAATAGCGAAACGATAGAAGTAGACGGAATGCCCGAATTGGCAAACGTACAATTAGCGCGGATGCCCCGCGTGCTGTCGGAAGCATCGGTACCCGGACCACAGACCGACATATTAGTAACACAGGCAGCCGAGGGCACAATCTGGCTGGTGGCGGGAGGAGCCGCCCTCGTCGTGCTGCTCCTGGGCGGTGTCATGCTCTTGCGTCGCCGAACCTAGAGCTATTACGAGTTTAGAGTGCTACCGTCTGGAATTGCCCCAAAATTGCCCCAGAATCGGCCTCTTTTTCCTTGACATCCCCTTACTGATTTAGTACAATTACTTTTGCGCGCCGTAAAAAAGCGAGCGAAAAAGCAAAAGAACCTTAACAACTGAAGAGTGGAGATAATCCACAAAATGACGAGAAATACAAGTCAGTTCCTTCAAACAGAGGGGCTGAGGTGTTCATCTGAACACCCAAGCGAACGTTGAAGCTCGTGTGACGAGTTTCACAGTTTTTTGTTTGGAGAGTTTGATCCTGGCTCAGGACAAACGCTGGCGGCGTGCTTAACACATGCAAGTCGAACGGTCCTCCTTAGGGAGGATAGTGGCGGACGGGTGAGTAACACGTAGTTGACCTGCCCTTGTGTGGGGAATAACTCCTCGAAAGAGGAGCTAATACCGCATACGCTCACATTCGTTGGAATGTGAGGAAACGCTCTCTTCGTAAGAAGGGGGTGGCACAAGGAGGGGACTGCGGCGGATTAGCTAGTTGGTGAGGTAACGGCTCACCAAGGCGACGATCCGTAGCTGGTCTGAGAGGACGACCAGCCACACTGGGACTGAGACACGGCCCAGACTCCTACGGGAGGCAGCAGTGAGGAATATTCCACAATGGGCGCAAGCCTGATGGAGCGACGCCGCGTGCGGGATGAAGCCCTTTGGGGTGTAAACCGCTTTTTTAGGGGATGATACGCCTCCTTTGGGGGGCTAAGACAGTACCCTAAGAATAAGCCTCGGCTAACTACGTGCCAGCAGCCGCGGTAATACGTAGGAGGCGAGCGTTGTCCGGATTTACTGGGCGTAAAGCGCGCGCAGGCGGCTTGATAAGTATGGCGTGAAATCTCCTGGCTCAACCGGGAGGGTGCGTTGTAGACTGTCGAGCTTGAGGTCGGTAGAGGGGGGTGGAATTGCTGGTGTAGCGGTGAAATGCGTAGAGATCAGCAGGAACACCCGTGGCGAAGGCGGCCCCCTGGGCCGATAATACACCCCTACACACTGCGCTTACCTTTCAGGAATTTTGAATTCTAAATTATGAATTTTGAATTAAGATGGGTGCAAGCCAAAGCTGATGAGCGAAAGCAAAGCAGTACAAGCGAGCAGTCCAATAATTCAAAATTAAGAATTAAGAATTCAAAATTACGCGAACGGAGAGAGTGCAGCGTGTAGGGGTTACCTGACGCTGAGGCGCGAAGGCTAGGGGAGCGACCCGGATTAGATACCCGGTTAGTCCTAGCAGTAAACGATGGCTACTAGGTGTGGGGGGTGTTGACCCCTCCTGTGCCGAAGCTAACGCATTAAGTAGCCCGCCTGGGGAGTACGGTCGCAAGACTAAAACTCAAAGGAATTGACGGGGACCCGCACAAGCAGCGGAGCGTGTGGTTTAATTCGATGCAACGCGAAGAACCTTACCTGGGCTTGACATACACTCGCAACACCTCGAAAGGGGTGCCTCCTTCGGGACGGGTGTACAGATGCTGCATGGCTGTCGTCAGCTCGTGTCGTGAGATGTTGGGTTAAGTCCCGCAACGAGCGCAACCCCTGTTTCCAGTTGCATATCTGGAGAGACTGCCGGTACAGAACCGGAGGAAGGTGGGGATGACGTCAAGTCAGCATGGCTCTTACGTCCAGGGCTACACACACGCTACAATGGACCGTACAATGAGATGCCATCCCGCGAGGGAGAGCGGACCTCCAAAAGCGGTCCTCAGTTCAGATTGCACTCTGCAACCCGAGTGCATGAAGTCGGAGTTGCTAGTAACCGCGTGTCAGCATAGCGCGGTGAATATGTTCCCGGGTCTTGTACACACCGCCCGTCACGTCATGGGAGCCGGTAACACCTGAAGTCTGTGAGCTAACCTTCCCCCTCGTGGGTGCAAGGAGGCAGCAGCCGAGGGTGGGACTGGTGACTGGGACGAAGTCGTAACAAGGTAGCCGTAGCGGAAGCTGCGGCTGGATCACCTCCTTTCTAGGGAGT
>JBAURA010000402.1:0-9519 GCA_049580985.1 Chloroflexia bacterium | reverse complement strand
CCCCTCGTGGGTGCCCTCTTCGGGCGAGATCACGGTATGGGAACAGAGCACCCACGAGGGGTGCCCCTACGACGTTTTCACCATAAGTCTGAACTCATACCCTCATCCCTTCCTTGACTAATTCCCGCCGGTTGCCATATACTGAAAGCACAAACTGAATACCACTGACTTTCAGGGCAGGGTGAAATTCCCGATCGGCGGTAAGGCATAAGCCAAGCCCGCGAGCCGCAAGGTAGGACCCGGTGGGAAGCCGGGGCCGACGGTATAGTCCGGATGGAAGAAAGTCCAGCAGAGCCGCGTGGGGCATGACCTCCGCAGGCACACCCGACGTGGGGTGGCTTGCGGCGTGCCCGCACAGGGCGTGAGGCATGGCGTCGCCACGCCTCCATTCTGCAACTATCCCTCGATCCCTGGAAGCACAGCTACCAGGGGTTTTTTGTTGGTCCTTGATTATGAAGGCACAGGCAAACAGGGCTACAAGCGATACGAATATACAGGCGACAGGTCCACAGGGCCTCTCCGGGCAATCGCCAGCAGCCAGGGAGCAGCTTCCTTCGGGTGATGTGTTTCGCTCCGCCATGCAGGTGGGCAGCCGGGGCCTGCGGAAGACACTGGCCGTGCTCGTCACGCTGGCCTTGCTCGTGGGCGTGTGGTGGGCTGTAGCCGTTATCAGCAACTACCCATCCTATCTGCTGCCGACACCCGCAGACGTGGTGGCGCGCTGGTGGGAGCTTCTGCTCGACGGCTCGCTCATCCTGCACTTCCGTACCACCGTAGTGGAGGCGGGCCTCGGTTTCCTCGTGGCCCTGGCGCTGGGGGTTGGCCTTGGCTACCCCATAGCGCGCTCGCACCTGCTCGAGCGCATCGCCAGCCCCTACATCGCCGTCAGCCAGGGCTTGCCGGTGGTGGCCCTCGCCCCCCTGCTCATGATCTGGGTCAGCGACGACCTGACCCGCAAGGTGATCATAGTGGTCTTGATCGTATTCTTCCCCATCCTGGTCAACACAGTGGTGGGCCTGCGCGGCATCGACCGCTCCATGCTGGAGGTGGCGCGCATATCGGGGGCCAACCTTTTCCAGACCATCAGATATGTAGAGTTGCCGTTGTCGCTTCGCGGGTTGCTTGGAGGCGTCAAGCTCGGCCTCACCCTCTCGATCACGGGCGCGGTGGTGGGCGAGTTCATATCGTCCGACAAGGGACTGGGGTTCCTGGTTATGCAAGGGCGCGGCCTCTTCCAGACCGACCGCACCTTCGTCGGCCTGGTGTCGCTGGCCTTGCTCACGCTGGCCGCATATCTGGGCGTGACGTTATTAGAGAAGGCGCTTATTGATTGGGAGTAGGCGAAACGCAAAACGTAAAACGTAATTACGGTTATCGACATAAGCTGGAGGAGAGCATGAGAGGGAAGTTCTACAAATCGATGGTGCTATCAACTCTGATAGCGTTGTCGCTGGGAGTGGCGGGGTGCGATAACGTGCCCGCGCCTACGCCGGTGCCTGCGGGTGTCGTGCCCACTCCGACGTCGCTTGCGTCGAGCGGCGGATTGACCCCGGTCACCATAGCGTTGAGCTATATAGCTGACGTGCAATTCGCGCCTTTCTACCTGGCCCTCAACAAAGGCTACTACAGAGACGAAGGGTTGGATGTCACCCTGCAAAACGGCATCGTCACCGACCTGATCACCCAATTGGCGCAGGGCACCGGCGGGGTGAACTTCGCCACCGTGTCCGGCGACGAGATCATCCCGGCGCGCTTGCAGGGAGTGCCCGTAAAGTACGTGATGACGTGGTACAGGCAGTACCCGGTGGCCGCCGCCTCCATCGAGGGCAAGGGGCCAACCCTTAAGTCGCCCGCCGACCTTAAAGGGCACAAGGTAGGTGTGCCTGGGCCTTTCGGCTCAACCTATGTTGGACTGTTAGCGCTGCTTAAGGCCGGGGGCCTCGCTGAAGCGGACATCCAGATGGAGAGTATCGGCTTCACGCAGGTTGAAAGCCTGCTGACAGACCAGGTGGAAGTGGCGATGGTATACGCGGCCAACGAGCCGGTCAAGCTGGCGAGTCAGGGCATGACGGTCAGCACCTTACGCGTAGCCGACTACGCGCAACTTGCCTCCAACGGCCTCGCCACCAACGACAAGACGCTGGCCGAGAACCCCGAGCTGGTAGCGAAAGTGGTGCGCGCCACCCTAAGAGGCATCCAGGATAGCATCGCGAACCCGGCGGAGGCCTTCAAGGAGTCGCTGAAGCAGGTGCCGGAGGCCGGGGGCGCTAACGAAGCGCTCCAGATGGAGATTCTGGAAGAGTCGCTCAAGCTGATGCAATCCAATCCCAACGACCCGACCGCCAGAATGCCCATACCCTATCCCGGCTGGACGGAGGAAGGGGTCTGGGTGTCCACCCAGGATCTACTGTTCGACGCCAAACTGATCACGAAGAAGGGCGACGTAACGGAGATGTTCACCAACCAGTTCGTCCAACTGCCGCCGAGGTAACGGCCAGAAACGGCAATCGGTAGTCGGTAGTCGGTAGTCGGTAGTCGGTAGTCGGTATGAGTGCCAAACGTATGTGACGTAATACGTCACAACGCAAACTTCACTTCGGACTTACAAATTCCATCCGAAGTGAAGTTCCCCAAGGTCAGGTGCTACTCGTAAATGATCCTCAAAACCTAACCTCCAACTTAAGAGAAGTTCCATTGGAGGTTAGGTTTGCACGCACAAGAATCTTAACTTCCCACTTAAGGTATTTCCATTGGAAGTTAAGATTCCTATTACACTTCTTCCGACTACCAACTACCAACTACCAACTACCAACAACCGACAACTGACAACCGACAACCGACAACCGACAACTGACAACTGACAACCATCCCCATCACATCTCGCCCAAATGCTCGCGCTCGTGTTCCAGGGCGCGTCTTACGGATTTGGCTAGGTTCCACGGTTCGTCCGGGCGCGCGGCCCAGGTTGGGTAGACCGCCTCGGCACGCCTCTCCTGTGGGATCGAGCGCGCGTAGCGCACAAAGATCTCGCGTATCACCGACAGGCGCTCGCGCACGTCCGCGGGTTCGTCGTCGGTAACAGGCTCTTTGTCGTCCAGCCAGCTGGCAATCCGAACTATATAGCCGAACTCGGCGTTGGCGACGTGCCGGAGGGTGTCCCACAGGGTGCGGTCCGGGGTTATGCGCCTGCTTTTCAGGTCGTCGTTGCTCAAACCCTCGACCTTCGACAGCAGGTCGGCGCGGCTGTAATCGAGCCAGCGCAGAGTACGCTCCAATTTGTAGTCGTCCCAGGGTTCCAATTCAAACGAAAAGAGGGCAGCCCGGCTGCCCGCGACCACGGGCGCGGCATGCTCGCGCACTTCGGCCACCGATATGTCGAGCATGGTGGGCCGCGATACGTAGGCTTCCGGCACGATAGGCTCGCGGTGGGCCTTCAGCCAGGCCAGGAAGCGAGTGATAGCCGCCGGGGTAGCGGCCACTGCCTGTGCGGCGGACGACCCCGCCCCGAAGCACCCCGGCAGTTCGGCGACGTGGGACATCGCCCCACCGCTCCCCGCCTCAACATACACGCGGTACGGCCTACGCTGGTTGATTATGAAAGGCATGGTTCCTATGGGCGAATGACTATCTGCCTTGCCATGCCGCCTGAAGCGGTTCATAGCTAAGCAGTATAATCCCCTCCTGCCGTATGATCTCCGGGGCTTCAGCGGACATCAAAAAATCGAAGTCCAACTGGCGGGAATGGTTGCCATCGGGTTCTATGGCTAGCAATTCAGAACTATCAAGACCGGGATGGACTGCCCATTCGCTCAACCCGGCGGGCAATTCCCGCAGCAACTGAGCATAGCGGGCTGACTTATCCACTGTACCCATCATATAGCTGTCCAGAAAGTCGTAGTCGTTGGCGGGCAAGCCCTGACTCTGCACTTTTTCGATCCACGGTCGGCCCCTCACTCGCAACGCCAGGCCGTATTCTTTCGCCAGTCCGAGCATCAAATCGGGAATATCTGTCCTCCCGTCGATACGTAGGGCGTGCCAATCCAGGTGGGTCGGCTTGAGGTTGGCTGACATGACAGCCTCGATCTGTGCCCTGAATTCCACTTCCAGTTCATCCAGGTTGACCTGTGCCAGGAATTCGGGCATGCGTTCAAAATTATAGAAATAGCCTGCTTCATTAATAAGGGATGGCACCTTGTCTCTGGCGCTTAGTGGACCCCAGGCATAATCGACCGGATCAGAGATGACGGTCAGGTGCACGCCGAAGGCAATATCGGGATTTTCTGCGAGCCAATGCATTGCGTGCAAAGCCCAGGGGCAGGGAACCATCCAAGTCGTGGAACGCGCCACACCCTCCTTGAGGGTACGGAAAATAGCCTCATTAATCGCATGACACATCCCAAAATCATCGGCGTTGATGATCAATAAGCGAGCATCATCAGGATACCCTAGCAGCTTATTTGTTTCGCTTTTGTGTAATTCGCCCATCTCTCGCAGTCCTCCCTAATCCCTAATCCCTGATCCCTAATCCCTGATCCCTAATCCCTGATCCCTTGCCCACTACCAGCCCGCTCAGATATGTTCGCAAGCCCGCCGCTTGTAGATTAGCGTGCAGTCTTCGTGCGTGGGCTTCCTCGGCGGCCGGGTAGAGCGTATAAAGAGTGGGGCCGCTGCCTGAGAGGTGCACATCGCGTCCACTTGTGCGCATGATGGCCCCGCGCCTGGCAAGGAGGTTCTCGAAGATCGTGTAGGCTACGCGCTCGAAGGCATTGTAGAGGAGAGCGGAGTCTGGGAAGGTTCCCGCCACAAGGGCCGCGATCAGCCTGTGGGTCACAATACCCTCGCTGTGGTCGGCGCTTGTGATGTAGGAAAAAAGCTGTTTGGTCTTATCTTTCAGGTCGTACCGTGGGCACACCAGCACGGCCCAACCCGGCGGTGGAGAAGGGATGCGAGTGACCCGCTCGCCCCGGCCCTCGACAAGCGCGGTGGGGCCTTCGAGGAAGAAAGGCACATCCGAGCCGAGCATGCCTGCCAGTTCAAGCAGGTCGCCTTTGCCTATGCGGAGGCCCCACAGATCCGAGAGGCCGAGGAGCGTGGCTGCCGCGTCGCTGCTCCCACCGCCCATGCCCGCGGCCAGGGGTATCTGCTTGTGGAGCGTAATATGCGCGCCCAGGTTGATACCCGCGGCCTTTTGCAGGAGGCGTGCCGCCTTCATGACCAGGTTGGAGTCGCCTTCTGTAGACAACTCTGGACTATCACACTCCAGGGTGAGCACTCCTTCCTCGGCGAGAGCGAACTCCAGCGTATCGTGCAAGTCTATCGCCTGCATCACGGAAGTGATCTCGTGGTAGTTGTCTTCGCGCCGCCCAATGATCTCCAGGCACAGGTTGAGCTTGGCGAAAGCCTTACGATTGCGGATTGCGGATTGCGGATTGCGGATTTGCTCAGGCATGAAGACAACTGACAACTGATAACTGATAACTCAAAACTCACGTCTCATTGCTTCTTCCAATCCGGCCCATTCCTCCAAGCTGAGGGTTTCGGCCCGCCGGTCAGGGGAGATACCCGCGGCTTGCAGGGCCTGGCGGGCAGCTTCTTTTGGAAGTGAGAGGCCGGAGGAGAGGGTGTTTACCAGTTGCTTGCGCTTCTGGCTGAAGCCCGCATGGACCACTCGGAAGAAGGCATCTTCGCTGGTTGGCCGGACGGGTCTGCCTTCGGGAGAGTAGACTTCGATGTGGACCACCGACGAGTCTACTTTGGGCGGGGGGCGGAAGGCTCCGGGCGGCACTCGGAAGACGGTGCGCGGCTTGCCGTAGAACTGGACCGCTACCGCCAGCAGGCTCATGTCCGGTGGCCGGGCGGTCATGCGGTCTGCTACCTCGCGCTGCACCATGACGGTGAGGGAGATCGGCTTGTGCTCGGCATCGAGGAAGTGCCGAAGGATGGCCGAGGTTATATAGTAAGGTAGATTAGCCACTACCTTATATGGCCGGCCCTCGCTCAGCGTGCCAGGCGACACGTCGAGCACGTCGGCCTGTACGAAAGTGACGTATGCCCGGTCGGAGAAGCTCTCTCGTAGAGTGGGCAGCAAGTCGCCGTCCAACTCGACCGCCACCAGCCTGCCCTCACCAGGGTCAAGCTTGCGCGCCAACTCCTCGGTGAGAATCCCCAGGCCGGGACCTATTTCAACCACATAGTCATCAGGACGCAGATTCGCCGCCTCTGCTATGCGCGGCGGCACCGAACGGTCGCGCAGAAAGTGCTGCCCAAGCCGCTTCTTAGGATTGAGGACTGAGGATTGAGGACTGAGGACTGAGTTATCTTTTCTCGCGCTGCTCATCTCTTTGTTTGGCTACGGCAGCACGCAGACCACCTACTATGCGCCCTACTTCCTTTGCTTGTGCCATCAGTAGACTGAAGGCCTCTTCACTAATATACTCGTTGTCGAGCGCGACATATATCTGGGATCTCAGTTCACTGCATGATCCTTTTGCCACGGAAAGAAACTGGGCAAATTCGGCTCTGCTTCCGCGCTCGAAGCCCTCGGCAACATTGGACATGATTGACACTGAAGCTCGCTGTATTTGTCCGGCGAGGCCATAATCTTTAGCAAACCTACCCTGACTGCTGGCTTGATAGATGGCCTTTGTCAGCGCACGTGCCTTCCGCCAGGCCACCAAATCCTCAAATTCCTCCACAGCCATCCTTCCCTCCCTCAGTCCTCAGTCCTCAGTCCTCATCCCTGGCGTTAGGCGGCTTGGCGTCGCGCACGCTCTTGATGAGGCCGGAGGGGTTGCGGACCGAACCTGGCGTGGGTTCGACCTGTGGCCTGGGGCTGAAGGTGGAGGCTCGGTCGGCGCGCCGCTTACGCACGTCATCGAGTACGGCTTCAAGGGCTTGCAACTGGCGCATCACCAACCATTCCTCTATCGTATCGGTTTCGCTGCCCAGGATCTCATCTCGCCTTTCCAGGGCATCGAAGCGGCTTGGTATCTCCGAGAGGGCCTGCTCGATTGCGCGCATGCGGTCATCTATGCCGTTGAAGCGCAGCATGATGCGGTCCGTGCGCTGGTCGTTGATGGTGCGCATCTCGCCAAGCTGGGCGTCGATCTGGACGCGCACGGTTTCCAGCCGCTCTTGCTGGATCAGGTCCTGTTCGTTAGCCTGCTTTTCCACGCGCTCGACCTCGGTGTGGAGCGATTCCCCCCCGGTGATCGCCGAGCCTATACGGTCCTCGACCGCTTCGATCCGCTCGGTAAGCTGGCGTCGCACGTCGTCCACCCGTTGCGACTTGGCCGACACGTCCCCGAACTGCTGCCGAAGCGACTCGAACATACCCTGTAGCTCCATCCCCTGGCGGCGCAGCCTCTGCTCTTCCAGGGTTTGTAGCTCGGCTACGTGGATAGCTTCCTGGCGCACCTCGGCGAGGGCCGAGTCAAGCTCCTGGATCAGGTCGCGTAGCTGGCGCTGCGAGTCGCCCACCTGGCTGAGGTGCGCATTCAACTCGCGTATCTGCCCTTGTAGCTCATCGATCTGCCGCTGGGCCGTGTTATCCACGTCGCGGTCGCTCTTGCGTGACTCGGCGAGATCGTGTATCTGGGCGCGCAACTCTCTTATTTGCTTGCCGGGGGCCTCCACCTGCTGAACAAGGTCCGCGACCTGCGTCTTCAGGCGGGCTTCGTCTATCTGGCGAGCGTGCATGGACTGCGATACATCGTGGGTGAGGCGGTCCTGGGCGACCTGTACCTGGGCCAGCTTGCCCTCGTTCTGCTTGTATAGCTCCTCGAACCACTGCTGGCGGGCCAGGTTTTCCTTCAACTGGCGGCGCAACTCATCAAGTTGCTGTTGCAAGCTGTAGAATTGGGCTTCGTCTCGCCGCCTGTTATCTTCATCACGCGAGGTCTTGAGCATGTCCATAGTAACTCCGATCAGTTATGCTTCCATGTGATACGTCATCACGTAAAACGTAAAACGTAAAAACCCTAAAAACCTTTGTGATCTCTTTGTGGTCTTTGTGCCTTTGTGGTTCAATTGGTCCACCGTCCACCGTCCACCGTCCACCGTCCACCGTCCACCGTCATATCCTGTGCAGTTGGCGTACCTGTTGGATGATACTGGTTATGTCGGGGGAGCGCCTGGTAAGAGTGGGTGCTCCCGCTTGTGCCTGGGTGTAGCCGGGTGTAGTTGGCGAGCCTAGCATGGCGATGGTGGCAAGCACCGATTCGGCCAGTGCTTCAGCATTATATCCGCCTTCAAGGATGGCTGCCACCCTGCCCTGGCACTCGGCGATCTGGTCAGCCAACTGGCGTACGGTGAGAGCCATTTGGGCGAAGCCTGCCACGCTTACCGAGGCATCGCCCAGGGGATCGGCTATGTGGGCATCGTAGCCCGCGGAGATCAAGATAAGCTCGGGGCGGTAGCGCATGGCGAGGGGGACCAGCACTTGCTCGAATACCTGGTTGTAGCCCACGTCCCCTACGGCAGCGGGCAGAGGCACGTTCACGGTGTAGCCTTGGCCCTTGCCAGCGCCCGTTTCGTTCGGCGCGCCCGTGCCTGGGTAGAACGGGTAGCGGTGAATGCTGAAGAAGAGGATATCCGGGCGGCTGTAGAAATAGTCCTGGGTGCCGTTGCCGTGGTGGATGTCCCAGTCCACGATAAGCACACGGCTCAGGCCATGCTCCGTTACCGCGTGCTGGGCGGCCACGGCTATGTTGTTGAAGAGGCAAAAGCCCATGGCGGAGCGGCTGAGCGCATGGTGTCCGGGCGGCCTCACCAGGGCGAAGGCCGAGCGCGCGCCCCCCATCACACTATCTACCGCTGCCACCGCCGCGCCCGCGCCCAGGACCGCCGCTTCGTAGGAGCCGGGAGAGATATACGTGTCGAGGTCCCAATGCCCGCCACCTGAGCGGGCTATCTCTTCGATGGTGGCGATGTATCGTGGGTCGTGGACCTGGGCCAGCAACTCGAACGGCGCAGGCTCAGGCCGTATGAGCGCGCTCTCCGGATAGCCTGTACGTGCCAGGGCCGGCAGGATAGCGCGTATGCGGCTTGCGTTTTCCGGGTGCTGGCCCGTGCTGTGCAGGAGGCACGCCGGGTGGTAGATAATCTCCACACCCTGCTCGCCGTGATTGCTATCGCGTGACATAAGAAAGTATAGCAAAACGAATGCCGACCGGCGAATGGCGGTGAAACGCGAAACGTGAAACGTAAGTGACGCGTGAGGTACGAGGTTAAACTTAACTTGTTACTTAAGAAAGTTCCATAAGAAGTTAAGTTCGGATTCGTCGAAATCTGCTCTGCACATGGAAATTCCTTAAGTGTGCAGAACAGATTCTCGTGCTGTAAACCTACCTCCCACGGAACCTCCCTTAAGTGGGAGGTAGGTTTGTCCTTGTGCGTCATGCGTCACCGGCGGATGAATAAACAGAGTGGTTAGTTTGAATAGTTGATTGGATAGGTGATGGGGGTGCGAGCCAATGGCGGGCTTGTCATTCTGAACGAAGTGAAGAATCCGGTGGGGCA